>JAILOD010000227.1 GCA_024691015.1 Lachnospiraceae bacterium | reverse complement strand
GCGCAGAACGATATTCTTGAGAAGACCTTCCCTACGTTTCCTTCAATTTCCATCGATTACGGTATCATGGAAAAGTCTCCTAATATTTATACAATTCCCGGCAACTTCGGCTGGGATGATGTGGGCAGCTGGAACGCCATGGACAGAACGCAGAAGTCAAATGAACTTGGTAATATCATTGATGGTAATGTGATCACTGTCGGGACTAATGATTGCATCATCCAGGGCACGGATAAACTGATGGCTTGTGTAGGCCTAAAGGACATCATTGTGGTTGACACAAAGGATGCCACGCTCATCTGCCATAAAGATTCTTCGGCGGAGATTAAGAAGGTGCTGGAGAATCTGAAGATCTGTAACAGGACGGAGTATTTGTAAAATTAAACTTTCGCCGCCTTCCGGTATTCGGTTGGCGGCGTTTTTTTATGCCTCCCCGGCTCCAAAAGATACATCGGGCCTACCACCTCTTCAAGGTTGCGGCTTAAAGTCGGCCTCCCCAACCCCTAAATCAAAAAACCCCCGTGAGAAACCTCACGAGGGTTAAAATTTAAATCAAAACAATCCCTTCTTCTTTTTCTTCTTCCCCGTATCCTTCGAATCCTTAGCCTCGGGATGATTCTTCACGTAATTCAGTGAATCGCCCGAAACCTTATCAAACTGACGAAGAAGATCCTTCGCACTGGAAGTAAGACCAGTAGGAACCTGAACAACAAGAGTAACATAGTG
This sequence comes from Lachnospiraceae bacterium, assembly GCA_024691015.1. Classification (GTDB taxonomy): domain Bacteria; phylum Bacillota; class Clostridia; order Lachnospirales; family Lachnospiraceae; genus NK4A144. The sequence continues at coordinate 7,171 of JAILOD010000227.1, read as the reverse complement.
GTCACCACGAAGATCCTTATTACGAAGAGAAGGAACGCCCTTGCCCTTAAGACGGATCTTTGTATCGGTCTGCGTGCCCGCCTTAACATTATACTCGATCTTGCCATCAACGGTATCAATTAAGATATCACCGCCCAGAGCCGCCTGCGCATAAGTAATAGGCGCAGTAGAAAAGATATTGTACTCCTGTCTCTGGAAGATAGGATGACGAGCCACAATAACCTCAACCAGAAGGTCACCCCTCGGGCCGCCGTTCTTACCGGGCTCACCCTTATCCCTGAGCCTGATGCTCTGACCGTTATCGATACCGGCCGGAACAGAAACCGAAAGACGCTTTCTGCTTGAAGTATAACCTGTTCCGCCGCAATCAGGACACTTATCCTTAATGATCTTACCTGTGCCATGACAATCCGGACAGGTAGAAACATTACGAACAGTACCAAAAAGGCTCTGTGAAGTAAACACAACCTGGCCCTTACCGCCACACTTCGTACAGGTAACCGGACTGGTACCCGGCTTGGCACCCGTACCGTGACACTTGGAGCAGGGATCCTTCAAAGTGATCTCAATCTCCTTCTCACAGCCGAAAACCGCCTCTTCAAAAGAAACATGAACCGACGCACGGATATTGGCACCGCGTATAGGGCCGTTGCCGCCCCTGCTGCTTCTGCCGCCACCGAAAAAGTCTCCGAAGATATCTCCGAAAATATCGCTGAAATCGGCACTGTTGAAATCGAAGCCGCTGAAGCCGCCGCCACCGCCGCCCTGTTCGAACGCAGCGTGACCGAACTGATCGTACTGACGCCTCTTATCGGGATCCGAAAGAACCGCATACGCCTCACTCGCCTCTTTAAACTTCGCCTCAGCGTCTTTATCACCCGGATTCATATCCGGGTGATACTTTTTTGCCAATACTCTGTACGCTTTTTTTATCGCATTTTCATCAGCATTTTTATCAACGCCCAGGACTTCATAATAGTCCCGCTTACTATCTGCCATCTAATTAGACCTCTTTATAATCGGCGTCTACAACATCAGGGCCTGCATCATTACCGCCGCCTGCATTCATATCAGGACCTGCACCGGCTGCACCCATATCAGGACCGGCCTGGGCACCGGCGCCCTGAGCGCTCTCATAAACCTTAGAGAAAAGCTTCTGTGCTGACTCCATAAGCTTCTCCTTTGCAGCCTTGATCTCGTCTGTATCTGCATCTGTCATATTCTGTGCATCGGGATGCTTTGCCAGAATATCCTTAAGTGACTGGAGATCTGCCTCAACAGCAGTCTTATCGTTAGCATCGATCTTATCGCCTACCTCTTCAAGAGCCTTCTCTGTCTGGAAAGCAAATGAATCGGCATCATTTCTTGCATCGATAGCTTCCTTACGCTTCTTATCCTGAGCCTCGTACTCTGCAGCTTCTTTAACAGCTCTGTCGATATCATCATCAGACATATTTGAGCCTGCAGTGATAGTGATGTGCTGCTCTTTACCGGTACCAAGATCCTTAGCGGAAACATTAACGATACCATTCGCATCTATATCGAAAGTAACCTCGATCTGAGGAACACCTCTTCTTGCAGGAGGGATACCATCCAGTCTGAACTGACCGAGTGACTTATTATCCTTGGCAAACTGTCTCTCACCCTGAAGGACGTTGATATCAACAGCCTGCTGATTATCTGCTGCAGTAGAGAATACCTGGCTCTTCTTTGTAGGAATAGTAGTATTTCTCTCGATAAGCCTTGTAGCAACACCGCCCATTGTCTCGATGGAAAGTGAAAGAGGAGTTACATCAAGCAGAAGGACATCACCTGCACCTGCATCGCCGGCAAGCTTACCACCCTGGATGGAAGCACCTATAGCAACGCACTCATCGGGGTTAAGTGTCTTTGAAGGCTCGTGACCTGTAAGCTGCTTAACCTTCTCCTGAACACAAGGGATACGTGTTGAACCACCTACAAGGAGAACCTTTGTGATATCGGCATTTGTAAGACCTGCATCCTTCATAGCGTTCTGAACGGGGATAGCTGTTCTCTCAACGATATCGTGGATGAGCTCCTCGAACTTAGCCCTTGTAAGATCCATATCAAAGTGCTTGGGACCTTCGTTTGTAGCTGTGATGAAGGGAAGGTTGATATTGGTTGTATTTGCGCTTGAAAGCTCCTTCTTAGCCTTCTCTGCAGCTTCCTTAAGTCTCTGGAGAGCCATCTTATCGTTTGAAAGGTCTACGCCCTCTTTTTTCTTGAAATCATCAAGCATATACTGTGTAACAGCGTTATCAACATCATCACCACCAAGGTGAGTATCACCGTTTGTAGCAAGAACCTCTATAACACCGTCACCGATCTCGATAATGGAAACATCGAATGTACCACCACCAAGGTCATAAACCATGATCTTCTGCTCGCTCTCGTTATCAAGACCGTATGCAAGCGCTGCAGCTGTAGGCTCGTTGATGATACGCTTAACCTCAAGACCTGCGATCTTTCCGGCATCCTTTGTAGCCTGACGCTGAGCATCGTTGAAATAAGCGGGAACCGTGATAACCGCTTCTGAAACGGTCTCACCTAAGTAGCTCTCTGCATCTGCCTTCAGCTTCTGAAGGATCATAGCTGAGATCTGCTGAGGTGAATATCTCTTGTCGTCAATTGAACGGCCGTGATCCGTACCCATATCTCTCTTAATGGAAGAAATGGTTCTGTCTGCGTTTGTAACTGCCTGACGCTTTGCAGAATCACCTACAAGCCTTTCACCGTTCTTTGTGAAAGCTACGACTGAAGGTGTGGTACGTGCACCTTCCTGGTTTGCGATGACAGTGGGCTTACCACCCTCCATAACTGCCACGCAGCTGTTTGTTGTTCCTAAATCAATTCCGATAATCTTACTCATAATGTTTACCTCCTGTACTGTATGCTAACATTTCCGTATTTTACTGAACTACACTTACCATTGAGTGTCTTACAACCGACCCTCTGTATGTATAACCCTTCTGAAGCTCGGCCGCCACGGTTCCGCTTTCCAGCTCTTCATTTTCAACCTGCATAACCGCGTTGTGAAGATTCGGATCAAACGGCTTGCCCGCTGCCTCTATGGGCTTTACATCTAAATTATCAAGCTCTGTCATAAGCTGCTTGTATATCATTTCCATTCCTTCAACGAACGGATCCTTTTTCTCCGGATCAGCGCCCTCAGGAGTGTTTGCCAGAGCTCTTTCGAAATTATCCACCACCGGAAGCATCTTTTCGATAACACTCTTGGCTCCCGTCTCGAACATGGTCTCCTTTTCCTTGTCCGTCCTCTTGCGGAAGTTTTCAAACTCCGCCATAAGCCTCATATGACGATCGTTGAGCTCCGCTATCTTCTCATCTCTCGGATCCTTCTTCTTTTTCTTTTCCTTATCTTTATCCTTCTTTTTAAGAGCGGACATATCCACCTTTTTACGAGCCTCTTTTTCGGGCTCTTCCTGATCTTGAGCTGAAGCCTCTTCAGCTTCCTTTTCCTCTGCAGCCGGATTATCGATGGGAATATCTTCTTTGACTTCTTCTGTCTTTATATCTTCACCGTCTTCTATATTTATCAAGTCCTTCACCTCCGAACTAAGTTTTATGTTTTCTTATATATCTGATCAAGCTGATCCTGCAGGGTTTTCAAGGTCTTTGCAACCTTTTCGTAATCCATACGCTTCGGGCCGATGATACTCATCATACCTCTCATACCCTCCTCGAGCTCGTATGTAGCTGTAACAACCGAGCAATCCTTCATAGAGGCAACCGGTGTTTCGCTTCCTATATAAACCTGAATGCCGTGCTCGCTGCTCTCACCGTCATCGTTAAGCTTCGACAGAGAGTCGTTTACGAGCTCCGTCAGCTGATTCTTTTCTTCAAAGGCACTTATGATCTCACTGGCTTTTGCATTATCCGAAAGCTCCGGATACTTGAAAATATTGTTGGCACCCGATGTGTAGATCTCAAGATTCTCATCCGCCTTTATAACATCCGCCACCGCATCGATGACCGATCCCACAACATCCGAATGGATACCTGCCTGTTCCTTCATAAGAGTAATAAGGCCTAAGTTTATCTCTTCTAAAGACAACCCGTTCAAGTGGGTGTTAAGAAGAAGATTAAGCTTTAAGATCGTATCCTGATCCAGCTCCTGATCAACCTTAATGATCTTATTCTTAAGGATGTTGCCCTCAACCACTATAACCGCCAGAATACTGTTTTCATCCATCTTGGATAACTGAATGAACTTCAGCTTGTTCCTGTGTATCTGCGGGGTGGTGATCATAGCCGCGTAGTTTGTGTTCGTGGCAAGAAGCTTGGCCACCTGCTTAAGCACCTCAGACAGCTGATCCGCCTTCTGAACCACCATCTCGTGCATTTCGGAAACTTCCTTTTCCTTATCTGCCATCAGGCGGTCAACGTAGAACCTGTAACCCTTATCGGAAGGAATACGCCCCGATGAGGTATGCGGCTGCAGGATGTATCCCATTTCCTCAAGATCGCTCATCTCGTTCCTTATAGTTGCGGAGCTGAGATTCATATCCTCGTACTTGGATATCGTCCTTGAACCAACCGGCTCTCCCGTATCAAGATAGTTCCTTATGATAGCTTCCAGAATTTTTTGTTTTCTCTCAGTCATTTCCATAAGTTTAACCCCTGTCTTTGCTTTCGGGCTATGTTAGCACTCACTCTATTTGAGTGCTAATTATTACAGTGTTTAATTTAACACCGCTTTTTATGTTTGTCAATAGAAAGTTTTAAATCAGATTTAAATCATTTTTTTGTCCAGAATTCCACCTTCCAGATTTCCCTTCCGGTTCTTAAGGAAAGGGTATCCTTTAAGGTATAGAAATGCGTAAGATCTCCGGTTTCGAATACCTTGTCGGCATCGTAATCCGGAAGATAGGTGACCAGAGAATACTCTCCGTTTCTGACCTTTTCAAGAATTGTTTTTCTGTAATTTAAGTGACTTGCAAAAATATTTTCGGCATAAGGGAAATATTTCATCGCAAGAGCGGATTCATGGTATTTTTTATAGAACTTTTCGGAAACCACGAAGGGCTGCCCGGAATTATAAATGTACTGATCCATTTCTATCCCGTAATATGCAAGAAGAGGATAAAGATATTCCTCACCGGAAGCATTTTCTTCCATAATATCCTTTGCGGCAGACCAGGACAGATAATCCTCATCCGTCATGGGGCTCTTCGGCAGTCTCTGCTCTACTCTCATGATCGTAAAGCCGAAAACCAGTATAAAAGCGGCAAAGGAAACCGCAACCCAAACCGCACCGCCTTTGTCCGGCAGGTGTCTTACCATCATTAAAAGTGCTCCGATTATAAGAGCCGGCACAAAAAGCTCCAGATAATATGAAAGCCAGGCTCCGCCGTTCTTACCCAGATAGCCGACCAGGCAGACGCCGGAAACAAACAGATGAATGAACATCAAGACATCGGCCCTGTCAAATTTTCTTTTTATCGCAGATATTACAACACCCACGGTTTCGGCAACAAAAAAGAACAGAAACATTCCGCCGATGGACATGATCTGCTGCATATTGTAGCTTAATGATGTAACCTTCTGTCCGTTCTTGGTAACATGTCCCGCAACCCCGCTTCCCGGGCCTTTTGCAAGATATATCGTATAAGTCCAGAACAGAGGACAGGTAAGGGAAATAACGGCAAAAATGATGATACCCATCACAAGACCGCTTAAAATGTATTTCAGAAGATTTTTTCTTTCATATATAAATAAATAAATTACCACAGTCCCGGCGATCAGAACAAAATACTGCTTTGTGAAAAATATGATGATGGTAAGCAAAGCCAGAACCTGGGGCTTATATTTAAAATCAGTCTCCGTTAAGATATATAACATCAAAATCATCAGCATTAGCGCCATACTGTCCGGTACCGCATTAATAAAACCGTACCTCCAATGGCAGATGAGCAGGAACAGAAACGCTCCGAGAGCCGCAAGCTGCGAACGTGAATGACGCCAGACATAAGCTGCGGCCAGCACGCCTGAGACCACAACGCATATAAACGTCACGATATAGTGCATTACTATGATATCTATGGGAAATATAAATGATAAAAACGCCGTGACGAGAGAATATACCGGCCCGTACAGATAAATATACGGCGGAAGCTCTCCCCCCAGTGCCGACAGGCTGTAGGGATTTTCCCCGCTTAAGAATTTGCGTGTAAGCAGAACATTTGCCGCTTCCCTGTATTCGTTGGGAATATTGGCATCAGAAACAGTGTGCATAATAAGCTCGGCCAGAAAATATACAATATATATCAGCAGAGGAATGCACAGAAGATTGACTTTGTTTTTATTATTGAAAAACTGCCGGAAAAAGCTTTCTCCGGCAGTTTTGTTATCGGTATTATCTACAGACAAATCAGATATCGAATCCTTCCTGAATTGCTTCACCGTTAGCTACTACATAAACCTTTGACTCTTCAACCTTTACATAGTACGAAACTTCTGTAAGATCTGAAGCCTTCTTCTTAAGAGTCTTTGTCCAGTAATCCTTGAATCTCTTCTCAATATCTGCTGCATTGATGTCACGGTTGTTGAACTGAACAACAACATTAGCCTTAACCTCAGCTGCTGCAGCCTTCTTAGCGGGAGCTGCCTTCTTTGCAGGTGCTGCCTTCTTTGCGGTAGCTGCCTTCTTTGCAGGTGCTGCCTTTTTAGCAGGAGCTGCCTTCTTTGCTGCTGCAGTTTCTGCCTTCTTTGCAGTTTCTGCCTTCTTTGCGGGAGCTGCTTTCTTTGCGGGTGCTGCCTTCTTTGCAGGTGCTGCCTTTTTAGCGGGAGCTGCTTTCTTTGCTGCTGCCTTCTTGGGCTCTTCCTTCTTCTCAGGAGCTGCCTTAACTTCTGCCTTAACTTCTGTCTTCTTTTCCTCAACAGCCGCCTTAGGTGTAGTCTCAGCTGTTGAAGGAGCTATTGCTCTTTTTGCGATTGCCATAGCCTTTCAACCTCCTTAATAATTAAACAATAAGTTATTAAAATTTAATAAAATATGAAATAATAGTAAAAATATATATCAGTTTCTAACGGTTGTCAACAATACATAGTGACCTAATTTAGATTTTTCTATTATTTCATAGCCCACTTTCTTAAAACCAAGACCTGTAATAAGCTTTATTGACGGGAT
>JAILOD010000198.1 GCA_024691015.1 Lachnospiraceae bacterium | reverse complement strand
GATCTTAGATATCATCATATATTACATATACTTCCTGCTGACAGGCCGTGACGGCGGAATCCCCACCATAATAAAAGACCTGACCGAAACCGTAACCCTGTACGGCATCAGCGTCCTGTGGTTCTTACCCGCACTATTCCTGGCGGAAATCACATTCCTCGCGATCCTGAAAACTGCAAAAAAACTCGCACCGATAATCGCATTAGCTGTACTGATAATAGCGCTATATTTAAACAACTCCCTCGCAGCCCTGAACGCTGTACACGGAAACGAAACCTGGTTCTTCGTACTGCATCTTTTCCTTTTCGCAATAGTACGAAGCCTTATATGTATGGGTTTTGTGGCATTGGGATATTATGCTGCATATATCTGGCAGAAGATCCCGGGCGTATCACCGACAGAAACCGGAAAATACACGGTACCCGCTGATATCCTCATAGGGATCAATCTTCTGGTAACCGTATTCTTCTTAAGCCGCGCAAACGGTGGAGTAGACCTGCACTACGGCGTATTCGGAAACAACACCTTCGTATATTTTCTCACGGCCCTTACCGGAAGCTTCGGAATAATATTTTTATGCAAAGCAACAGAGGGCCTTAAAAATAAGGGCCCTCTGAGGATATTTCAATATTACGGAGAGAATTCTCTTGTTGTAATGGCAACGCACATGGATTTTTACATCTTATACGTATCCGAAGTACTGGCATTTCACTTTATAAAATACGTAAACCACGCCAAATCCTATATATTCAACTTCATGATAGTTGCCTTTGTACTGATAGCCGAGATATTTATGATTGAAATAATAAATCGTTTCTTCCCGTTTATACTCGGCAAAACAAAATCAAAAAGAAAAGCTTAGAACTTTGAAAGCTCTGCCTCAAGCACCTTTCTGGGCTGAGCGCCGATAATGGGCTTTCCGGGTTCACCGTTTTTAAAGATCATGATGGTGGGAATGCTCATAATATTGTAATTCTGAGCAACTTCACCATTATCATCGATATTGCATTTGTAGAAATCAAAGCTGTTCTTATATTCTTCCGAAAGCTCGTCAACAAGCGGGCTCATCATTTTACAAGGGCCGCACCAGTCAGCGTAGAAATCAACAACAACGGGCTTTTCCGATTTTAAAACAAGTTCTTCGAATTTGTCCTGATTGATCTGAGTTACCATATTTATCCTCCTGTTTTAATGTTCAAAGTTTCATCTATTATACTACAATCAAAACTTATCTGTATATTATATATTTGTAAATTTTTTGACCCTTTGCGGAAAACTTCTCCTCGTATTCGGTCATAATATTATCCTTCATCTCTTCCGCATCCGCGTGCAGGTCTCTTGTACAATAGGAAAGCTCCCATTTGCTGCTCTCAACTTCTGAAAGCGCAAAATCAAAAAGACTTTCATTATCGGTCTTGAATTCAATATCACCCGAAGGGCTCAGGATCTTATCATAGCGGGCAAGAAATTCCTTTGACTCCAGACGTCTCTTGGCATGTCTGTCCTTCGGCCAGGGATCTGAAAAATTAAGATAGATCTTATCCACGGTCTGTGAATCCGGAAAATACTTTTCGATTTCCGTTGCATCCATTCTAATAAATTTAAGATTCAAAGGGGCAGTCTCACCCATACGTTTCAGTTTGCCCAAAGCCTTATAGATCACGCTTTCATAACGCTCAACGCCGATAAAATTAATGTCGGGATATCTGATCGCATTATCGATAATGAATCTGCCCTTCCCCATTCCGATCTCCATAAAAATCGGATGATCGTTCCCGAATATCTCTCTCCACGGCCTGTCCGGCTCTTTAAACTCTGTAAAACAGTAAGGACTTTCATTAACGGCTTCCTTTGCGCCGGGGATATTTCTAAGTCTCATAACGCAGTCACGCTTTCATAAATTTGATAAATAGTGTATTATGGTACAAATTGAGTACGAATTTTCCAGATGTATTTGTAGCACGTTCACAGTATAACTTAAAACCGAAAAATAATCATCAGGATTTAAGATAGCATATATAAGATATATAAGATAAAAATGAAGAATATATTCAAACGAATAGCAATAGCTGCGATCGCGCTTACCTACGGTATTTGCGCCCTGTTTATTCAATGTGGCAGCGTCTATGCGGATGAGGTTGAAGAGTCCGAGGAATCTTCCGATGAAGAAACAGCGGACGATCTGGCCGCACAACGTAAGTCGATCGAGGTAGAATCAAACGATATCCTAAACTGGCCCCAGGGACCGGCAGTGGTGGCGGAATCAGCCATTCTTATGGAAGCCGAAACCGGGACTATTTTGTATGACAAAAATATGGATAAGGTTGAGTATCCCGCAAGTACAACAAAGGTGCTCACCTGTCTCCTGGCTGCGGAAAACTGCGCAATGGACGAGATCGTCACTTTTTCACAGGAGGCGGTCTTCGGGATAGAGCGTTCATCATCTAACGTCGGTATCGATGTGGGTGAAGAGCTTACCATGGAGGATGCCATCTATTGTATAATGCTGGCCAGCGCAAACGAAGTAGCCGCGGCGGTAGCGGAGCATGTTTCCGGCTCGATAGAAGAATTCTGTGAGCTTATGAATAAAAGGGCGGCGGAGCTTGGCTGTACGAATACGCATTTTGTCAATGCAAACGGTCTTCCAAATGATGATCATTACACCACGGCGCACGATCTTGCTCTTATAGCACAGGCCTATAACAGAAACGAAACCCTGGTGCGTATAGGAAGCACTGTTCATTATACGATAAATCCCACACCAAAGCAGAAGGACACGATAGATCTTTACAACCATCACAAAATGTATTCCACCCAGAAATATTACTATGAACCCGCAGTCTGGGGAAAGACCGGATATACCAATGTTGCCCGTTCCACCCTTGTAACCACGGCAGAAAAAGACGGCCTGAATCTGATCTGTATTGTAATGAAGGACGAGCCGGGAACGCAGTATACAGATACGGAAGAGCTGTTTGAATACGGCTTTAACAACTTCAAAAAGGAATACATTGCCGATAACGAAACAGCATATGATGTTTCCAATGCTGATTTCTTTGACACGGATGCCGATATCTTCGGTAATTCCACGCCGCTTCTGGCTTTGAACACAGAGGGTTATTGTATTCTACCGAAAAACGCGGAATTCTCGGACCTTAATTCAACAGTGGTTTACGATACGGATGAAAAGGATGAAAACAGCGTTGCCAAGGTAATATATGATTATGAAGGCAATTATGTGGGAGAAACCACCATAGATCTTTACAGCGATATGCAGTCCTTTAAGTTTGGTGACGATGTAATGACCGCAGACGAAAAAGAGAAGAAGAACAAGGCAAATACCATTAACGAAGATACGGAAGGTGTTGTATTTATCAGTATTAAGAAGATCATTATCATAGCATCGGTCTTCGTGGGCGGAGTGGTATTGGTCTTCCTGATAATAGCACTGGTAAGATATCTGCAGACATATAATCGCAGGCGCAGACGAATAAGCAAGAGGGCGCGTCATTACTTCTCCGAATTCGACGATTTTGATTTTTAGTCTTTCTTGTACATATTTTATTCATAATTTATACAAATACAGGACAAAATTGCACATAACAAAAAAATGCGGACAAAAAAATGCTAGCACAGGGAATTTCAGATTCTCCTGTGCTAAATTTATACAGTTTAAAAACAACTTTATCCTATTTTCTGTGCAATATTACTGTGCTATTCTTTACGCGTAGGCAGGGAATAGGCCCTGAGCACAAATCTAAGGAGGATTAAAAATGAAAAAGAAGTTACTTAGTGCAGTTCTTTCAGTAGCAATGGTAGCAGCTCTCGTTGTTGGTTGCGGATCACAGGCAGCAGCACCCGCAGCAGATGCAGCAGCACCTGCAGCAGAAGCTCCCGCAGCAGAAGAGGCAGCTCCCGCAGAAGAGGCAGCTCCCGCAGCAGACGCAGCAGCAGAAGAGGCAGCTCCCGCAGCAGATGCAGCAGCAGCAGGCGGCGCAAAGGTAGGTATCGCAATGCCCACTCAGTCACTTGAGAGATGGAATCGTGATGGTTCATTCCTTAAGGAGCAGTTCGAGTCAGCAGGATACGAAGTATCACTTACTTACGCAGACAACAAGATCGATCAGCAGGTTAAGGATATCGAAGGTCTTATCGCTGACAACGTAAATCTTCTTGTTGTAGCAGCAGTTGATGGTGAGGCTCTTTCACAGGTTCTCGGACAGGCTAAAGAGCAGAACATTCCGGTTATTTCCTATGACCGTCTTATCATGAACACAGATTCGATCAGCTACTATGTATCATTCGATAACTACACAGTAGGTAAGCTTCAGGGTGAGTTCGTAAGAGATAAGCTTGATCTCGACAACGCAGGCGACAAGACATACAACATCGAGTTTACAGCAGGTGATCCCGCTGATAACAACGCAGGATTCTTCTTCAACGGTGCATTTGATGTTCTTAAGCCTTACATCGACAAGGGAACACTCGTAGTTCCTTCAGGCCAGACAAGCTTTGACCAGGTTGCTACAGCTCAGTGGGATACAGCTACAGCAATGGAGCGTTTCCAGAACATCCTTGGTTCATACTACTCAGACGGAACTCAGCTTGACGTAGCTCTTTGCTCAAACGACTCTACAGCACTTGGTGTTGCACAGGCAATCGAGTCTGACTACGCAGGAAGCAACACAGTTATCGTTACAGGTCAGGACGGTGACGAGGCTAACCTCGCAAACATCGTTGATGGCAAGCAGACAATGACAGTTTACAAGGCTGTTGCAAACGAGGCAGTAGCAACTCTTGACCTCGGTGTAGCAATCCTTAACGGCGAGAAGCCCGATGCAAGCCTTATCGACAAGGCAGGATGGTCATTCGATTGTGCATATGATACATCTTCATATGACAACGGCACAGGCATCATCCCTTCATATCTGTTAGTTCCTACAGTTGTTACAAAGGAAAATATGCAGACAGAGCTTGTTGATACCGGATATTACACAATGGATGACAAGGGTTACTTACATCCTGTAGGATAATTCTTCATCAGATCATTCAAATTTAATAGTGGGCGAGGCTTTTAGCCTCGCCTGCTTATTCCAAAAAAATCACTTGAATTAAATGAACAAAATAACTGCTTATAATTTGGCTTTTTAAAGCAGGAGGTGTTTCTTGGCAGACTTAATATTGGAAATGAAAAATATCACTAAGCTTTACCCCGGTGTAAAAGCTTTGGACGACGTTAATCTGCAGGTTGAACGTGGGGAGATTCACGCACTGGTCGGAGAAAACGGTGCAGGAAAATCTACATTGATGAAGGTTCTTTCGGGAACGATCCCTCACGGCGAATATACAGGGCAGATAATTTATAATGGCGAAGAATGCGAATTTAACGCAATTCATGATTCCGAGAAAAAAGGTATAGTTATCATACATCAGGAGCTCGCACTTATTCCCGAGCTTACTATCGCAGAAAATATGTTCCTCGGAAACGAAAGAAAAAATGGATTTGGAAAAATAAACTGGAGTGAAACTTTTAAACAGGCAGACGTACAGATGAAGAGAGTTGGCCTGAAAGAAAAACCCACAGTTATGATCAAGGATATAGGTACAGGTAAACAGCAGCTGGTAGAAATAGCAAAGGCGCTTTCAAAGAACGTTAAGCTGCTGATCCTCGACGAGCCTACTTCATCCCTTAACGAAGAAGACTCAAAGATGCTTCTGGATATGCTTCTTGATTTCAAGAAGGAAGGACTTACTTCCATAATAATTACCCACAAGCTGAACGAGGTTGCATACTGTGCAGATAAGATCACGGTCCTCAGAGACGGTTCAACGATCGAGACAATGGAGAATCCCGATCACAACATCGATGAGGAAAGGATCATCAAGGGAATGGTAGGACGTGAGTTGTCCAACCGTTATCCTTCAAGAGAGCACAACGTACAGAATGAAGTTCTGTTCGAGTGCAAGGACTGGACGGTTTATCATCCGGTATATACGGAAAAATGTATGGATGACAAGATCAGCTTCCATGTAAACAGAGGTGAGATAGTCGGCTTCTCCGGCCTGCAGGGTGCAGGAAGAACAGAGCTTGCAATGTCACTCTTCGGTAAGAGCTACGGAAGTCACATCACCGGTCAGGAATTTATAAAAGGACAGGAAGTTCACCTTAAGAACGAAAATGATGCGATCGCCCACGGTCTTGCATACGTTACCGAGGACAGAAAGGTTAACGGACTGGTTCTCGATGACACGATCGCAAGGAACACAACCATGGCAAAGATGAGCAAGATCGCCAACAACGGTATCATAAATGTCATGGAAGAAAATAAAGCCGCAGAGGATTATGTCAAGGCTATGAAGACCAAGACACCGTCAATTCATCAGAATGTCGGCAACCTCTCCGGTGGTAACCAGCAGAAGGTGCTTCTTTCAAAATGGATGTTTGCCGAGCCCGATGTGCTTTTCCTGGATGAGCCCACACGTGGTATCGACGTAGGAGCGAAATACGAGATCTACTGTATTATGAATGATATGGTATCTCAGGGTAAGGCCGTTGTAATGATATCATCGGAACTTCCCGAATTGTTGGGAATGTGTGACAGGATATATGTAATGAATGAAGGCAGAATGGTCGGAGAGTTCAGTGCAGCAGAAGCTACACAGGAAAAGATTATGAGCTCTATCCTTTCTTCCGACAAAAAGGCAAACTAAGGAGGCAAAAGCATGAATTTCAAAACCTTTATCAAAAAGTATACAATGGTCATTGCGCTGATAGTTGTATTCATTTTCTTCTCATTCTTAACAGGCGGAAAGCTTGTTAAGGCGCAGAACATTTCAAACCTGTTATTGCAGAACGCATACGTTCTGATCATGGCCTGCGGTATGTTACTTTGTATCTTAACAGGTGGTAACGTAGACCTTTCCGTAGGTTCAACACTTTGTTTATCTGCAGCTCTTGCGGCAAAGATGTTAAACATCGGCCAGCCGCCCATCGTTGCAATTCTTGTATCAATGGTTGTTGCAGCAGTTATCGGTATCTGGCAGGGATATTTGATCGGTTACATCCACATCCCTCCTTTCATCTGTACACTGGCCGGTATGTTCCTCTTCCGTGGACTTGCCCGTGTCGTACTTAGCTCAAAGACCATCAGTATCCAGAATGATTCATATCTGAATCTCTTTACTTCATATATCACCATTCCCGGACTTGATGATCCTACAAACAACAAATGTACATCAGCACTTGTTATCGGTATTATCGTAGCTGTTATTCTTACGATCGCAACTCTTACAAACAGGATCAGCCAGGCAAAGCGTGGTTATGACGTTGGATCAGCAGCAGGTGCAATTTTCAAGCTTGCTATCATTGATGTTCTTATCATTGCATATTCATTCAAGCTTTCACAGTACAAGGGCGTTCCCGTAATGCTTATCTGGATCCTTATCGTAGTTCTGATCTTCGCCTTTGTAACAAGTTCAACCGTATTCGGTCGTTACTTCTACGCAGTCGGCGGAAACGAGAAGGCAACAAAGCTTTCAGGTATCGATCCTCGTAAGGTTTACTTCTGGGCATACTTCCTTATGAGCTTCCTCGCAGGTCTTTCCGGACTTCTTATGGGTGCTCGTATCGGATCTGTTGATGGTAATATGGGTAACTCCTTCGAGATGGACGCTATCGCATCCTGCTTCATCGGTGGTGCAAGTGCATACGGTGGATCCGGAACAGTTCCCGGAATTATGATCGGTGCTCTTCTTCTCGGTGTTATCAACCAGGGTATGTCGATCTACGGTCTTCCCGACCAGTGGCAGTACGTTGTTAAAGGTGCCGTTCTTCTGGCAGCCGTTGTCTTCGACGTAGTATCAAACCACAAGACAGGTAAATCATGATAATCAAAAAATTTAGTTAAAATGTGTCTTTGCAACAAAAGGTCAGCCATCGTTTTATCGATGGCTGATCATCTTTTGTGCGGATAAGCGCCGTCTGCCAGGTATATAGGCACCGGGCCACGTAGCCTGCGTGGTTTAGGACGGCACTGTAACAATGTTTTACATTGTACAAATTGTCTTGGTTTTTAGGTATGGAAAAGGTTTCAAAAATATTGTATCATTGCTTTAATGGTCTGAATATTTAGACGACAATAAGGACAAAAAATGAGAGCTGCAGGTATTTTGCTTCCGATCTTCAGCCTTCCGGGGAAATACGGAATAGGCAGTTTTTCGAAAGAAGCGTTTAAATTCATAGATTTTCTGAAGGAGGCGGGCCAGTCATACTGGCAGATTTTGCCCGTGGGGCCGACCGGATACGGGGATTCACCCTATCAGACATTTTCCACCTTTTCGGGAAATCCCTATTTTATCAGTCTTGAAGCCCTACAGGAAGAAGGGCTTTTATCAGCTACAGATCTCAAGGGTGTGGATTTCGGAAAGGATAAGACCGGGATCGATTACGGAAGATTATATAAGGTCCGTCTTAAGGTTTTAAGAAAGGCCTTTAAGAAATCAAAGCACAAGGCTTCAAAAGAATATAAGGAATTCGAAAAAAACAATTCCGACTGGATTGATGATTACGCCCTGTTTATGGCGATAAAAGCCAGATACAAGGATGTCAGCTTCACTGAGTGGCCGAAGGAGATCCGTTTCAGGGATAAGAAGACGATTGAAAAGCTTAAAGACGAGCTTTCCGAGGATATTGAATTTCAGAAATTCGTTCAGTTCAAATTTATTGAGCAATATTATAAGGTAAAAAAATACGCCAATGAAAACGGTGTCAAGATAATCGGCGATATTCCGATCTATGTTTCTCCTGACAGTTCGGATCTCTGGACTCATCCGGAGCTTTTCCAGACAAAGCCGGACGGGGAATTAAAGAGCGTTGCGGGTTGCCCACCGGATGCTTTTGCAGCAACAGGGCAGCTTTGGGGAAATCCTGTTTACAACTGGCCCTATCACAAGAAGACCGGCTACAAATGGTGGATCAGGCGAATGGCGAAATGCAGTGAGCTCTATGATGCGGTCAGGATCGACCACTTCAGAGGCTTTGATGAATATTATGCGATCGAGTTCGGCCGGAAGGACGCGACTATCGGCGAGTGGGAGAAGGGTCCGGGCATAGAGCTTTTCAAGGCCCTGAAGGAAACACTCGGTAAAACCGAGATCATAGCCGAGGATCTGGGTTTCATTACAAAATCGGTCCGCAAGCTTGTCCGCGATACAAAATTTCCTAATATGAAGGTTCTGGAATTTGCCTTCGATAGCAGGGACGCAAACGGGGCGAACGAATATCTGCCTCATAATTACGATAAAAACTGCGTGGTCTATACCGGCACACACGATAACGAAACCCTTTGCGGATGGTATCATTCCATAAAGCCGGCGGAGAGGAAAAAGGTCCGGCAGTACGTTAACCTGAAGACAAGAGATACGAAGAAGATCGCAGATGCGCTGGTCAGGGAGGCGCATAAATCCGTTGCAAGGCTGTGCATCATACCGCTTCAGGATTATCTGGGACTGGACAATACGGCGCGAATAAACCACCCGTCCACGCTTGGCGGCAACTGGGTCTGGAGGATGAAGGATACGGATCTTTCGGCTGAGCTGGCTGAGAATATACTTGATATTACAAAAACTTACGGAAGGATATAAGGTGAACACATGAATAATCTTAAGGAAAGACTGGAAGAACTGGCAGGCGGGGCTTTAAGGGATGTCGATAACAAGCGCATCTACGAGGCACTTCTTGTTCTGGTAAACGATGAGGCGAAGAAGGCGGCTTCTCCCGCTCCGGGAAAGAAAAAGCTTTATTATATTTCTGCCGAGTTTCTCATCGGAAAGCTTCTGTCGAACAACCTCATAAATTTAGGGCTTTTCGATGATGTGAAGCAGCTTCTTAAGGAAAACGGAAAGGAGCTTGCCGATATCGAAGAGATCGAGAACGAGCCTTCTCTCGGAAACGGCGGTCTTGGCCGTCTGGCAGCCTGCTTTGTGGATTCTATCGCAACACTCTCCCTTCCCGGAGACGGCGTGGGTCTGGCTTATCACTTCGGCCTCTTTAAGCAGAGCTTTAAGAAAAATGTTCAGTTTGAGACTCCCGACGTCTGGAGAGATAAAAAGGGCTGGCTTATCGATACAGGCGTGGGCTACGATGTTACGATGGCCGGAAAGACCTATCATTCAAAGAT
>JAILOD010000185.1 GCA_024691015.1 Lachnospiraceae bacterium | reverse complement strand
TCGCTTTCTATTTCTTCCTACTTCATGGGAGCCTCTTCCTTCTTCTTGCCGCAGGCTCATAAGCTAATTGCAAGAACAGCCTTTCACAGTTATACACTTAATTTTTTCCTTTCTGATTCCTCTTTTTTCTCTTTCTTTTAATTCCTCTTTATATTACTCTCTCTGTAAATTATATCTTCACGGGCCGGGCCGTTTGATACCATAGTGATCGGAAATCCGAGCTTTTCTTCTATAAACTCGATATATTTCCTGCAGTTTTGTGGAAGCTCCTCGTATTTTCTGATACCTCTGATATCACATTTCCAGCCGGGAAGCTTTTCTATCACGGGCTTTGCCTTTTCAAGCAATCTGCTTGTCGGGAAATCATCCGTGATCTCTCCGTCTATTTCATACGAAACACATACCGGAATTTCATCAAGATATCCTAACACATCAAGCACGGTAAATGCAACATCTGTTGCCCCCTGCAGCCTGCAGCCGTAACGGCTTGCCACAACGTCGTACCAGCCGACTCTTCTGGGGCGGCCTGTCGTTGCACCGTATTCTCCGCCGTCTCCACCTCTCTTACGAAGCTCTTCTGCCTTGTCAGGATCGAGTATCTCCGAAACAAAAGCTCCCGCCCCGACTGCCGAAGAATATGCTTTTGAAACAGCTATGATCTGCTTTATCTCATAAGGCGGAAGACCTGCACCGATCGCTCCGTATGCTGCAAGTGTTGAGCTTGATGTAACCATCGGATAAATACCGTGATCGGGATCCTTCATGGTTCCGAGCTGACCTTCGAGAAGAACGGTCTTACCCTCTTTAAGAGCTTTATCCACAAAAGATGCCGTATCGGCAACATAGGGCTTTATTACCTCCCTGTATTCCACACAGGTCTTATAAAGCTCTTCAGGATTCAAAGGCTCCTTTTTATAAAGATGAACAAGCATTGTGTTTTTTAAGGCACAGATGTTTTCCAGCTTTTCCTTTAAATAATCATCGTCGAAAAGCTCCTGAACCTGAATGCCGATCTTTGCATATTTATCAGAATAAAAGGGTGCTATACCGGATTTTGTTGAGCCGAAGGCTTTTCCGGAAAGTCTTTCTTCCTCATATTCATCAAATTTTACATGATAGGGCATAACGATCTGTGCCCTGTCAGATATCAGAAGATTGGGTTTCGGAACTCCTTTCCCCACGATATCATCAATTTCCTTCATAAGTACGGGGATATTTAATGCCACACCGTTTCCTATGATGTTTGTGACATTCTGATTAAACACTCCGGACGGACAGGTATGAAGCGCAAATTTACCATATTCGTTTTTAATAGTATGACCTGCATTTGCACCACCCTGAAAACGGATGACTATATCCGCTTCCGAAGCAAGGGTGTCGGTTATCTTACCTTTCCCCTCATCGCCCCAGTTTGCACCTACGATAGCTTTTACCATTGTCTTCTCCTCTCTTTTCTTCGATCCTCGAAGCTTCTCGGATTATTTTTCAGACGTTGATCTCTGCCTTAATTCCAAGCAGATCACTGTATTTTTTTAATACCTCATCCACCTCATCAGCTATGAACTTCTCTGTCTGGTATGACGCTCTTCCCGTATATTCCTCACACTTCAGGCCTTCGTTTAATTCTTCCAGAGTAACCCCAAAAGAAGGATCATCGGCAATAAGTTTAAGAAGATCGTTATCCAGGCCGTCTTTCTTAACATGCGCTCCTGCTTCCATTGAAAGCTCTCTGATACGTTCATGCAATACCTGACGGTTGCCTCCCTTTTTAACACAATCCATCATGATATTTTCTGTTGCCATGAATGGAAGCTCACTCCTGAGTCTCTTTTCTATAACCTTTGGATAAACCACAAGCCCGTCCACAACGTTAAGCACAAGATCGAGTATTCCGTCTGTGGCAAGGAACCCTTCCGGGATAGAAAGTCTCTTATTGGCTGAATCGTCCAGAGTTCTTTCAAACCACTGGGTTGCTGCTGTTATTGCAGGATTAAGCGCGTCTATCATTACATATCTGGATAATGATGCGATCCTCTCGCTGCGCATGGGATTTCTCTTGTATGCCATTGCCGAAGAACCGATCTGGCTCTTTTCGAAGGGTTCTTCTATTTCTTTTAAGTGCTGCAGAAGCCTTATATCATTTGAAAACTTGTGAGCACTTGCGGCGATTCCCGAAAGAAGATTTGCAACTCTCGCATCTACCTTTCTTGAATAGGTCTGACCGGAAACCGCATAGCAGCTTTCAAAGCCCATCTTTTCCGCGATCATGGGATCGATCTTATCTATTGTTTCATTATCGCCGTTAAACAGTTCCTTAAAGGAAGCCTGTGTACCGGTTGTTCCCTTTGAGCCCAAAAGCTTCAAACTACCCTGAATATACTCAAGATCATTCAGATCCATAAGAAAATCCTGAAGCCAAAGTGTGGCACGTTTTCCGACTGTAGTAGGCTGTGCCGGCTGAAAATGCGTAAATGCCAGTGTAGGAAGATCCTTATTGGCAAGTGCGAACTTCTTTATTTCATCTATAACATTAACCAGCTTCTTCTTAACCAGTCCCAGAGCCTCATTCATTATGATTATATCTGTATTGTCCCCGACATAACAGGATGTGGCCCCCAGATGAATAATACCCGCAGCCTTGGGGCACTGCACACCATATGCGTATACGTGACTCATAACATCATGACGCACTTCCTTCTCACGGGCCCTTGCAACATCATAATTAATCTCATCCTTATGAGCTTTTAATTCTTCTATCTGCTCATCCGTGATATCCAGCCCAAGCTCTTTTTCAGTCTCGGCCAGTGCGATCCATAAACGTCTCCAGGTTTTAAATTTCATGTCCTCCGAAAAAATATACTGCATTTCCTTACTTGCATACCTCTCGGAAAGAGGACTGATATACTGATCTGTTCCCGGCATTTTATCCTCCTGAATAAACTCTTAAAACACATCATTGATTACATATTTATACTGTATCGCAAAAGGACACACCTTTGCATTATATCCCACTGCGGCATCTTTAGCAAGAATACAATATAAGTTCTACCCTTTTTATTCAAACTCTGATACTATATCCAATATCTCTTTGCCATATTCGGGATACTCACGTACAAGAGCATTTATCTCTTCCTTTGCGTCATCTCTGTGTCTGCTGTTATATTCGATGGTAGCCCTTAAGGTCTCTCTTCTGATCCTCAGTTCATGTCTTATTTCCACCATTTCTTTTCTGTCGGCAAGCGCCTGCGCCTGTCTTGTCCAGATTTGCGGATCCTTAAGCCTGATACCGCTCAGTGCATCCAGAAGCTCTCTTTTTTTTCTGCTCAGCTCATCCTGGGCCTTTCCCAGAAACTCTCTGGCTTTTTTCTCCTCATCGTATTTCTCGTAAAGATATTCAAGATCCGTGCTGGATTTAACATGATATTTTCCGTATTCATACTCCAGAAGATTAGTGATATTAACATATCTTATCTTGACCTTGTTCTGCTTCTCGATCACCTTATTCAGATATCGTCTCGAGCCCTTCAGCCTTGTGGATGCATTTTTAAAGCTTGTAAATTCCCAGGTCATTGCTATCGCACCCAGAGCTGCGCAGGCGATATAACCGGAAACGGCATTTAACTCAAGTCCAAGCTGCAGAAAGGTTAACATAATTATCAGAAGGATTACCGCTACTACGGTTATCGCCGTCATGTTTTTTATGTTATTAATACTAGCTTCAAGCTCTCCGATTCTGTACTCGGTGATGGCTTTTTCACTTTCCAGCGTTCTCAGATCCGTGCGTACAAGTGCTTTATAATCTTCATTTTCCTGCATTTGTTCCAGATCTTTTTTTATCTCCGCAGCATAACGGCTTAAATGTCTGTAATCCTCTTCACTTATTTTTCCTATGCTTTTGGAGGAATCATCGGAATCCTTTTTCAGGGTAATTATCTGTTCCGCGATCTTTATGGCTTCTTTTTTACTCTCATAAGGAGCTCTTTCGATCTCCTCAATATCCACAAGATAATCGGTTATCAGCCTGTATTCCATGGTTGCCTTATCTATTTCATTGGTGGCATCCAGCATCTGCTCACAGCACGACCTTATATACTGTGCTCTGTCATCGCTGTCCCTGAAATCTATCTTATCCCGTCTTATAGGCAGAAAATTTTCCTGCTCAAACTCAATATCTTCCTGGCTCTTTATGAACTTATTCTTAAGGTTTTTAAACCATTCAATAATATTCATGTCCGTAATGATCCCTGTATTCGCTCTTCAGCTCACCGACCATTTTTTCGGCCTGCCTGTTATATTCCGGTATCTTTCCGCCGCCCCTGAAACTTCTGAGATCCTTGTATTCCTGATATATGGGAGTGTTTTCAAGTTCGCGTACAGATTTATCTATATTCTTTTCAACTTTATTTACAAACTGAGGCTTGTACGCACCTTCCTGTACCACCCTGATATAATCCGTGCTCTTCATTGACAGACGTTTTGCCGCAAGGTAATGCAGCATGGTCTGCTGATCTTTCTTGATATTCAGGGAATTCATAAAACAATCCGCGGCATTGTCGAAATAAAACATCCTGGCATATGCAACCCCCAGATTGTTTAAAAGCTTTGCTACCTCGTCCTTATTATCTCTGTTGACATTTTCGACATAACTCAATGCCTGATCGTATTCACGTATAGCCGCCATATATTTTTTACTCTTAAGCAGCATATCTCCTCTGGCTCGTCTTCGCTCGAGATTTCCGGCCTTCCCGTTTCCGGATACGCTTTTTTCGATTTCCTCTATTTTATCGTTCGGACAATAATCCAGAAAACGTAAAACAGTTCCGGCAAACTTTGAGAGGCCTTCTTCTTTTTCAATAATATCCGTCAATTCATCCGCAAGTTTCCTTAATCCCAGCTCCTTGTCTATAAAGCTGCAAAGCTCTTTTTTCATAAGCGTATCATCAAGGATTATTGCATTTTCATAGATATAATAAGCCAGTTCCTCTATTGAAAAAATATTGATGCAGGCTCCTTCTACGTAATATGGAGTTGTAGCAAGTCTTCCGACACACTCGTATACCATTTATACTCTCATCTCTCCGATTCGTATATGTTTATTTCTTCCTGAATAACCGTTCCGCTTGCCGGTATCAGCTCCCCGAGTCCGCGATCTATTATCCTGACGTTCAGCACTCCCGGACTTTTCATTGAAAAAACCAGATGAAGTCTGCAGCTTCTTACCTGCCTGTCGGGAATATCATCAAGTCTTATAATACAGTTTCTTTCGTCACCTCCGGTTATGCTGTTTAGTACCAGGCAGATATCCTTATCCTTACCCAGCATAACATCCTCTTCATAATGAAGGTCATACCAGTTTATACCTGCATCCACGATATCCTTTATGACTTCAAGACCTCCGCTCATCATCCGGATACCGATATTGCAGCGCAGTTTATCCTGCCCCAAAAAGAAAAATTTCTGGCTGACATAGCCTCCGACAAGCATTTCTCTTGCACCGTAACAGGCACCCTTTGTATAAAGATTCTGTCCCTGAAAAACCCTTCTTCCGTTGCAGAGAAATTTGATAAAATCCTTTCCCCAGTCTCCCTCGAAATTGAGCCCCGAGAGATACACGCTGGAACTGTTAAACACTTCATTTGCCAGAGGAGAATCTATTTTTCCCTGAAGAAGCTCCGTAAGTGTCCTGTCCGATTCTTCCAAATTGGCTTCGTCGAACGGCGGCATTTCGGTTATATCCCCTTCTTCTATCCGGACTATGGAAGGAGTGCTTCTTGCATTTACGCGAAGTATACTCTTCTTAAACACATCTTTATTATAGTCAAGGAGCAGGACCGACTTTCTCCAGATTTCCGGAGGCTGGTTCATTGTGTAATAGAAAAAGCATTCCGAATAAGTCATAAACCGGACAAGTTTGATCTCTCCCCTTATTGAACTTATCGCCCAATCCAGTGTTTTAAGAACATTCTCATCCAAATACCTTACCGCTATCGAAAGAGCAATGATCGGCTCATAAACACTTTTTTTGCCCGCTGCCGCAGCAGCAAGTTCCATACAATGTGCTATAAAAACCTTAAGTCTTCTTATTGAGTCGGGAGCAGTCTCCTGCCCCGGGACGTGATTCACGGAATCCCTTACTGCATCATTTAAAAGCGAGCTGTACAGAACATCCTTATTCTCGGCGGCTATTTGTGCAGCCTGTCCTCCGAAAGCCCATTTATCCTTATCCCTGTCGTAACACATAACGGTCGGAATACCGTAGCGTTCTTCCTGTGAAGAGGCTACGGTCGTAACCATATTGCCTTGTACGACACCGAATGAAATATATGTCATTTCCTCACCAAGGTCTATACCTACGATGATATCGTCATTATATCCCGACATTTCTCCCTCTCACCTTTTACTGTGGCTTAAACAGGTCCTCTACTGCCTGCGCCTTCTTCAAATAAAGCTCCAGCATCACCATAAAACTCTCTTCATCCCCTATGGATCTGCATCTTAACATATCGTTTATCATACCGTAACGGGACTCCTTAAGCTGCTGGTTGTCATCCATTCCCACCGCATTGCTGATCGTATAATTGGAGTTCCCGTTAACCTCTTCCGTAATGTAGTACTGCAGGGTTTCCCCATAGAACAGTACCATTCTCTTGGAAAATATTCCTCCGAACAGGTTTCGCATCTCCTCGATCTGATATCCGCTTTCCTCCACGGTATTTTCTTCTTTTTCTTTAATACCGTTATCGGATGAGATCAGATAATTCAGCATCACCCTGTTCCTAGGATCGGTTTTATATTCTATATATGTCCTGTCCTCAAATATGGATATCTGAGGCAGGTACTTTGAAAACTTTGCAAAGAATCCGAAGAATATCCCTCTTTTGATCATCTGTTTTATTATTTCCAAAAGAGCCTGAAGCACCTCGTCATCGATCAGATCCTGCGTTGAATAATATAAGATGAGCGATAAAAGCATGACATCGTTTAAATTCTCATGTCTGTTATAAAGAGCCATTATCCTGTCAAACACACGGCTGTCCGTCACCCTGTCCTTAATAAGATATTCATAGGCACTATACGAAAGATATGCTCTTACTATGCTGCCATCCATCCCGTTCTGCATGTAGCTTGCAAAAATCTCATCCTTTTCTCCTATGAACGCCTTTGAATACAGCATCTGTGACAATATCTTTTCTTCCAGACGCTTTGTATCCAGTCCGAAATTTACCCCTGCTTTCCAGAGATTTCTTAAATTTCTGACCGATCCCTCATAATTATCTATAAGATAAACAAGCAGTGTTTCATCATATTTGCCTCCCATAAATGTATCAAAAGCAAGGGGAAGCAAAACCTTTTCTTCGTAAATCCCATCAGAAATGGCATGACTTATGAGCTTCACTGTTATCTTCGGCCCTATTGACTCCGCGCCGTATTTTTCTATTATGTTATAGGCGTCGTCTATCATTCCGGTAACAACCATAAGCCTTACGGCTTGTGCTCTGCAGGCCGGTGTTATATCATCCCAGTCAAGATTTCTTATAAGATCGGCAAGCCTCTCATCCATTTCGCTGCCATAATAAAACTCCATAAGCTGGGTAAGAAGTTCACTCCTGTAGGCACTGTCCAGCCATTCGGAATACGACAGCTTTTTAACCAGTTCACAGTTATGTTCGTTTACTGTAATAAAATGTCTGCCGTTTTCACAGGCGTAATAGATCGCTCCCGTATCACCCTCGACCTCTATCGAATCATAGTCTATAAGCGAGTAACTCAAAAGCTCTTTATCTTCTATGCGGCCCTCTCCGCTGTATCGGAAGCCGTCCACGGTTTCAATAAAAAGCTCATATTCACCGGCATACACATCAATATAAGCGCTGCCGTCGATCAGCGAATATACTCTTTCCCTTGTGAAATTGTTCTCCACAACAACAACCCTGGCAGCGTTAACATCATCGGAAATGATATGATGCTTGTATACCAGATTTGACAGTGCCTGCATAAAGGGATACTTTTGGGAATATCCCGTCAAAGATGCCGTATAGTTATAAACCACGGCCATCATGTCGTCTATATAACCCTTGATCGCACTATTTAATGCAAAACGCACTATATTGGACTGACACTGTGTAAGAATCTCTTCCGTATCTGCCCTGTTAACGATTAGATTGGCATAAAAATACGCAAGCTCCTTATCACCCAGATCCGTTCCATAACTGAAATACATTCGAACCTTACCCGGAAGAAGCACTGACAGGTCTTTCGGAACCGTATACATATAATATTCGTACAGCTTTGTGATACGAAGATTTCTTTCGATAGCCATTGCGAAATATTTATGATACTTTTCTTCAGCCATCTCTCCGCGAATAAGATGCTGGCATATAGCCGTCAGTATTTCATCAGACTTTTCATTTGCATACAGACGCTTCAGCATCCTGTGCATCAGAGGCTCAAAATGCTTGGTCTGCCCGCTTAAATATATGATATGTTCCGTCAGTTTCCGGCTTAATATCCTGTATTTCATACCGAACCAGACGCACTCGATCCCGAAATTATCCAGATTTCTCATAAGATCCGGATTTTCATTCAGCATACCGACTATTTCAAGAAGAACAACGGGAGTGGCTCCGGATATCTCAAGCTGTCTCGAAAGAAGCCTTAGTTTTTCAAGTGGCTGTCTTTCCAGGCGAACATCCATATAGATCAAAAAGATAAGCAGCCATTGGGAGCTTCGATTGTTATCCCTTAAACGTACTATATCGTCTACATGACGCATTGTATATTCGTCATCATGCATCAGGAGAGAATCCAGATAAATACTGTAGCCCCTTACCTCATCGTCGACATCATCAAACTCCCTGCTGTTGGTCACCGAAGAAAGAAGCTCCATAGCTTCCCTCTCCCTTTTTGCTGCATAAAGAAGCTGCACCTGATACAGCTTCAGGCGGATACTGTCACCCATAAGCTCAAGCAGTTTCGTTGTATTGGTCATTGACTCTCTCGACCATTGATATGCATTTATTTTTTTACATCTGTAACGGACAAAGGATTTAAGAAGGGTTCCCTTCAGCTTCTGCATCTCTATATACTGCTTATCTTCTTCATCGTTCCTTCCGTTCACGAAGATAACATTATATTTGAGACAGTAATGAGAGCAGTGTATATATACCGTACCCATATTAAGGCCCTTATGAAGGTGCTCAGGAAGAATAAAAAGCTTCAGCTTCGCTACACTGCCAAGGAAATCGTCATTGGCAATAACGGCTTTATCAGAGCAG
>JAILOD010000183.1 GCA_024691015.1 Lachnospiraceae bacterium | reverse complement strand
AAACCCTTTGTTTTCAGAGAGGAGACCGGACTTATTCATTTTATCCAGCATTTCGGAAATGCTATCAGTGTGCTCATCTGTGAAGGATAGATCAATTCGAGACAAAAAGCTTATAGTGTGAGCCTCATTGTGTCCCGGGGCATCGGGCACTTTATCTCCAACCCCTTTATAGGCCGGAAATTGTTTAAATACAGCATCATTAAGAAGCTTTTCATTGGCCTCATTCTGAGTATCCAGATTGATCTTATTTACAGCGTTTAATGAATCTTCTGCCTCTTTATTGACATTACACAACATAATATCAGCATATTTAAGATCGGCCATGTACTGTGTCTTCTCTTCAGGCGTGCCGTCTTTATTTTTATTCCAATAGAAATACGTCTGATCGGAAAGTGATGTTAATGTCTGATGGTGCTCTGAATTTGTTAACTGATCAATAAATATCTTATTATTCCCGGTGGTGTCATAAACATCGGGAAGCTCCCTGTTAAAGCCCATTTCACGGGCCGGAATAAATTTTTTGTCCAGATCTTCTATTACAAGTCTTCGCTCCCGGCTCAGATTACCAACTGCAACACCGATAAAGAGATCTCTTTCCTCATCTGTGAGCTTGTCGATATCACTAAAATTGTTTAAGCGTCCTCCAAGCTTGTTAAGGATTTCGCGTGAGCGTTGTTCTCCCAGATCATTCTTTAAATGGACAGATAATTCATCCCCATTAAAGGAATCCTTAATGGCATTAAGCAGTATATCCCTGCGGCGGGTTGCATCTAAGAGCCTGATGGAAGCTTTTGTCTTTTTATTGGCTGTAGCATTATTATCTGTCTTTATATAGTCAGCCCTCTCACGTGCATCGACCACTTCGTAACAGATCATCCTGATGCTCTTAGTGAGACTATCGTTTAAGTAATTTTGAAGCAACTCCTCCTTCTTAGGGTTTAATCTTTCGGCTGCATTAACGTTTTGTTCATTCGCGGCATTTTGAAGATCGTTAATCTGTATAATGACATTATATTCACGTTCATATACGGGATTTGGAACTTTTGCCTCCTCAAGAATGTTGCCGAGGGTGTTAAAGCGCTGGCGTAAGGATACGCTCTTAACGCTTATGGCATCATAGGCCGCCTGATGGAGACTTCCTACTGCTTCCCTTAATCTGTCAATATTTTCAATATCGTTATTATTCTGGTCATTAACGACGTTCTTTAATTTTGAGATCAGCCCTTCGAGCTCTGCAGGAGTCTTTTCCGAAAGCTTATCCTTTATGGCTCTAAGCTTATCCAGAGCATTGTGGATATTTTGAATTCTTTCGTCCGCGGAATCTTTTGTACTCTCCCAGAATTCTAAAAGCGCAGGATTGTTGTTATCAGCGGATCTGTTCCAGGCCTTTTCATTTGCACGGTAGAACTTATTGATATTTTCGGTTACAGCCTCTCTCTTTATATCCACAGTGTCACTTATACCGATCCGTTCAATAAATTTAACAGGATCGGGAATAACGCGTCCGGTTTCCTCTAAGAGTTTTCTGTTTTGGTCCGCAGTAAGACGATCCAGATGAGTTTTCTCCGGTACGGTGAATTTTTTGTATTTGGATGCCTTTAATTGTTGTATGTTCTCTAATTCATTTCTCTTATCTGTTTTATCGATCTCGTTAAGTCTCTTTTTGCAATAATCCTCCGAAATTTCTCCGTTTAAGGCTTTCAAAACCAGCCATTCCTTATATTTTCTGCTGATGGCAATAAGTTTGTCTTCTTTCTTGCGTCTTTCAGTGTTGTAGTTTTTATTGTCTCCGTTTAACATTTTATCAGGATGATCATTTATGAATTCGGAAAATTCATTTAAAGCCGCGTTGTATTGCGTAATGAAAACTTCTCCGGATTTTCTGATCCTTTCAGTAAACAGGCGGTCATGGTTTGCTGAATTCTGCTTAGAGACATTTCTGCGGTGTTCGATCTTTGTCTTATCCGTTCGGGTAAGGGATTTTAAAGCACGCTTTTTAAGTGTTGTATAATCTTTTGCTCTTTTGTTAAAGCTTTCCTTCTGTTCATCCGTTAAGGCAGGTATCTTTAATTCGGGATAAACAGCCCTTAGAGATTCATATAATTCAGCTGTTTTAAGTATCTCATCCTCTAACAGATCGTAGCCGGGCATACTCTGGTCCTTGATGTTTGCGGTTAAAAGTCTGGTAAGTGCTATCTGCCTGTTTTCCATAAATTCAGCAACATCAAAGGTCGAACCCGGTACCTTTAGGGCATCTGTTATGATATTTACGCCGGTATTTGTTATCGCATCATAGTTAAACTTTTTATTCTTAATGTAGTCATCGATCGTGATCTTTTTAACATGTATGCCATCTTCATTGATCGATGAACGCTCGAAGATCTGATCTGCATTCAGGTCTCCGGGAACGGCTATAGAAAGGAGCTGTAATACTTCTTTTCTTCTTTCGGCGTCATTAAACGGATTCTGGGAATTGACAATGAAATTTGTCTGCCCTTTCTCCCATTTAGTTAATATCGAATGCTTGTACAGGTTTTCATTTCTGTTTTGTGTATTGGGATCAGACTTATATACTCCTTCAAAGGCAACAACCAGCGCATTCTCATTAATTGCAATGTCAGAAATATGGTTTTTATGTACAATATCTGAATTATTATTCAAAAGGCCCGCGATCTCTCCGGGGGTTTTATCTTTAAAGATTTCCTTATAATGGGATTTTTTGATGATCTCATTATAGTTTTTAAGATAAAATTCGTTTGGATCCTTGGCAAAATCCTCTATTTTTAAGCCATTTTCCTTGATAAAGGCGTAAAGCTTGTAAATGCCGTTAATATGTGAGGTGGCAGTGTAATTCTTCGCATATTCCCAGGGGAGGTTCTTCTGCCTCAGACCGCCTATGTTCCGGGTCAGGGAGTCCTGACTGAATTTTTCGGCAATCCTCATCAGGTCGTCCACACCACGTTTTTTCTCATTGTAAACAGCATTTTTTTGCATGATCTCATCAGGATTTGAACTGTTTATTGCTTCTTCAAGTTCTTTCTTTGCATTTATCAGATCTGAAAAAGCCAGATTTCCGTTAACGCTGTCTGTTCTATCTGTCGAAAGCTGAAGCTCATCCATCTTCTTAAGCATTTCAACCACGTTGTCAATATGATCTTTGGAAACAGAAGTTTTAAGGGCCTTTACCTTATCAAGGGCTTCCATCTGTTCTGCCAGAGGAGTGGTTTCAAGGAAGTCGGGTGCATCCATATCCCTTACTACAAGCTTAAAGTTTTCGTCTTCTTCGGCTTCCAGAAGATTTTTTTCAAGTGTATTTGTTTTATCGTTCAGAAGATCTTCAAATTTGATATACAGATCCTGGGTATAATACTGATGAACATCTTCTTTAACCTGTGTTAAATTCTTGTTTGCTTCTTCTAAAGCTGTTAAATAATTGTTCCTTTCTTCTTCGGACATGTTAATATTTGCAGCGTCATTCTTCAGCCGGTTGATCTGATCATTAAAATTATGCGTTACCTGCTCTTCAAATGATAATTCATCCGGATTTTTCATTTCATCAAAGGTTTGTTTAAGAATGACTTTAATATCTTCCGGCAGAGTAGCTGTATGATCACTGACTATTTCTACTCTTTTGTTCAGATCGTTGTTTTCAATGAATTCTATTTTCTGCGCATCGGTTTTACCGTTAAAATAATAGGAGTATACTGACCTTAGCATACTATCAAGCCTCTTATTTTCTTTTACCATATTTAGGCGCAGTTTTTCAGCAGCCTTCGAATCTACGTTCGGGTCTTCATGAGCCTTGTCGTAGGCAGCTTTTGCCGTTTTATATTTTTCATTCTGGGCCGTAAGCATGGCTTTGATATCGAGCTCGTCAAAACTGCTGAAAAGGTCCGAAGCGGCTTGTGTGGATTCGGCAAGATTTTCTTCCGATATGGTTTTCCATGCTTCATCATGCCTTTTATCGTTGATCAGCTTATCGATATATTCCTTCCGGCGCAGTTTTTCGAAATTAACACGTCCGGTATATTCGCTATTTATATTTTTAAGAACGCCGGCTGTCATTTTCAGGCTTTCAAGCTGCTTTTTCTCATTTTCGCTTAAAGCATTTCCCTTTTGTTCAAGACCTGCCAGGGAAGCAGCTAATGCATTTGAAAGTGCTTCTGTCTTATCTTTTATACTATTTATTATCTCGTTACGTTTTTCGGGATTATTCGGATCATTAAATGTATTATCCGAATAAAATCTCTTGATCTCGTCAAGATAAGCCTTCGCGCTATTAAGTGTGGTTACGTTTTTATTATCCAGCTTAAAGCCTGCATCGCTGTTTAAGGCCTTAAAGCCCTCCATGATCTGTGTTATATATACAGGATTGATAAGAGCCTTTTCTTCAAAGCTTAAGGGGCCGTTTGCAGTGGCCCTTTCAAGATCAGGTTCTTTTTCCCAATTAAGATAATTGTTATAAGCTTCCCTTTCTTCATTCAGTTCGTTTTCAGTAAGAAACTCATTCTGTAAGGGAACTCTCTTAATAACTTTTTCTAATTCAGTAAAATTAGCTTTTGCTATTTCCGTCTCAAAGGAACAGGAATCCTTGGTATATATATCTGCAGAATACGATTTTATCATATTCAGCATTTGCAATCTGTCATTGGCATTTTTGATCGGATGCTTCTCAAGCTCAGAGCAAACCTGATCCATAATCTTTAACTGATATTTGACATTATCTGTTTTATCCTGTTTAATGATTCCTTTGTCTAATTTATCTTTTAAGCTCCCTCTGATCATAAAAATATTGGACAGGAAATTAATATCCTTCACAGGCCAGCCATTGGCAAGCAATGCTCTCTTTCCTTTAGCATCAAGCTGGCAGGTCAATGTTCCTCTTGGGTAATACGAAGAGGGGTGTTCGATACTATTCTGAATATAATGGGTTTCCAGGTCTTTCGCCTTTTTTTCTTCTGCACTTCCTTTAACCTGGCTTTTTAAAACAAATTCATCAATGGTTTTTAAATGTCTTTCAAAGGAATCCAGTTCGGAAATAAGCATTTTCCTTAATAGGCGGTCTTCATTTTGTGTAATAGCATCATTTTTTGATAGTTTATTATGTGACAAATGGGCATGGTTGATCCTATTGGTGTCTGAGAATATCTCTATAAGGGGGTAAGGATGTTTTTCATTCGGATAATCATAGAATCCCTTCATGAAATCATTCGGGTTTACATTCTTGGGGTTTTTCTCCCAGTTTTTTAAAAAACCTAATATACTATTTTGAGAGTTGATCAAACAGAATGAATTATTGTTAACATAAAGATCTGTGTATAGTTCACCTTCTTCTGTGTTATATATATCTGCCGAAGAACGTATCAATTCTGCCAGCATGGGGTCTTTTTCATTTAAGGATTCAGCATGCGCAAATGACTTATTCTTCACATCTTTCAAATATTCCAATACTGTATTTAAATGATTTTTGCCATCCTCAGTAAGTGTTCCGTCCGGTTTTGTTCCCTTTATATAATCATAATTCATACCTTGGAATTCCATAAGACTGTTAAACAAATATATTTTTTCATCGTGATAATTTGCCAGTTCACCCTCCTGTGCTTCACCCTGATTAAAGTGATCCATTAATATAAATGAGCCAAAAGTTTTATATGCCGGTTCGTTTTTATCTAAGGCACCCATTACATTATTGTGAGTATCAAGAAATCTTAAAACGGTATACAGTTTAGCAGTGTAATTATTGCTCCAGCCATTTTTATCGGCATTTGTCATATCCACAGAATTATTAAAGGTTTTGAGCTTTGCGATCTCAAGTGGATTACCCTCTTTAATTTCACCATTCTTATTTAGTTCAAAAGGAATAAATGTAACCTGTTTACTTTTGTCTGCATAGGCTTTTAACAGCTCTGCCTGACAGGCTGTTTTGAATTTATCCGGATCGTTTTCGAGCTTGTAGCCTTTTTCGGACAGAATTTCAGAAACCTTTTTACCGTTTATACGGAAACGGTCAAAGGCAGATTCGTCCTTTGCAGAAATAAGAGAGGCTTGTCCTGAGGTATCGGAAGTATATATATCAAATATCTCCAAAAAGGCGATATTTGTGTCATGGCGCATTTTTTCATCAATATTGTTGTAATCAGGATCATTGTCCTGTATAAGATTTACGGCGTTGTCAACTGTATTCTTAGGAGGCATTTTGATATAACTAAGATTGTATACAATGTTTTTGTCTCTGTATTTGGTTTTAGCGTCTGACTCCATATCGTTTTTTTTGTCTTTGAAAAGTTGTTCGGCAAGTACATTTTTATTATTGTCAAGTTGTAATAAAAACTCCTCGGAAAAAGGAGGATCGCTTTTTCCCTCTAAATATGACAGTAATGCCTCCTCTGAAGGTGCATTATTTTGGGGAATATTATCATTGAGACGGATCAGATTATTTAAGTTTTCAATCTCCTGTAACTCTTCGATTGGAATCTCACCTATTTTTGTCCCCTCGAACTTACTGTTTAATTGTTCCAGACAAAACTTGGATACTGCTTTTTGCAGATTAGGCAAATATTTGCTCATAGGTCCGTGGGATACACCGGCAAACGATTTAAAGTAGGATAAATTCTGAGCTATATAACACATCTTATTGAATTCGTTTATATCACCTATCTCATCAATATATACACTTCTGTTATATTTTGAAATATAAGAGGTTTTTGAATTGGCATTCTGAGCAAAATCTAATATCATAGCGCTTAGATCCCCCAATTTCCCTTTTTCATTGGCCAGATCGATCAATGAATCGTTATCCTTCATATTCAGGGTCGGAAAATCAATAGCAGCGATCTTATCTATTGCCCGTTTATGCATTCTTGCGAAATACCTGATGTTTTCCTGATCTATTCTCGTATTGCCATTTATGGGATGAGCCTTGATATCGTCCAGAAATCTTTTTTCTATATTTCTTTTTTCTTCGGGTGATGCCTCGGCAAGCTTTTTAACAGCCTCTTCATATGTTCCGCTATCTTCCTGGGCTATATACCACATTCTCAGATCGTTATAAAGGCTGATTAAACGACCCGGCAGTATAAACGGACAATGTTCTCCGGCTTTTTTGGCCTCCTTCAATGTTTCATCGTCAATAAAATATCCTAATATACCCTTTCCGGGCTTTTTGTTGACATTATTTTCTATATTGTTATTGTTGTTATTTTCACCTGCATTAACTATTTCGGGCTCATTAATGCTCGCATAATAAGAGGTGGGGACAATGGATATTTTTTCGGCCTGTAATTGTTTCGGATCAATATTCAGTTCTTTATTTCTATCGGAAATGATCGCATTAAATCTGTTAAGATCAGCTTCCGAAAGGAACTGCCTGTCTGATATCTTCTTTGTTTTTCCGTTTTTGACAGCATTTTCAAAGGCGGCGAGCTGCCCGTTGTCAGCCCGTCCCATTATGGCTATCGTATTGTTAAACAGATTTTTACGATAGGATTCTATAAATTCATAAACATTCTTACGATCCTCTGTGCTTGTGATCTTTGTATTATCAAGCTTTGTGCATATTTCGCCAATGACCTTGTATGCATTTTCATACAGGTCGCGCGGCTCTGTTCCGTAAGGAGTATTTGAAAGTATCTTTTCGATCATTGCCCGTTTTTGATAAAAGGATCCGATAAGCTCTAAGTCCGATGGAGGCCAGCCGTTTAAAAGCGCACTCCTTCTTCCTTCTGCCTCGGCCATAAGCGCGTCAATTCCGTTAGGGCCGTTAACAAAACTGTCTAAAGCCTTTTCGTCATCAAATACTGCTTTTAATTGTGCAAGCCTGTCAGGGTTCTTGACAGCCTGTTTTAAACTTTGAAGCTGACCTGAAAGCTCTGTGAGTTTATCGTAGATACCGGTCCTGGAATCAATTGAGGTGTCAGTAATTTCATTTAAAGCATCATCATTTGGTTGTGAAATGTTTTCTGTAAATAATTGATCTAACGCCGATAGTGTGGTGTAGATATTTGCGGTTTTACATATATCGAAGGATGTTTCTTTGTTTTTTCCCAGTAAGGTATTAAATACAGCTTCAGTGGACCTTGAATCAACGGCATCAGGGCTTTCGGGTATATGGATCTTATCCGACAGCGAACTTAACACACTGTAAGGATGGTCTTCGCTATATAAAATAACATTATTAAGATTATCCAGCTGTTTATATTTAAATTCAGCATAGTTTTTGATCGCTTCATTATTGTTATCATCCTGAAAAACATTGGTATAGTATTGTTTAGCTATTTCAATAAAATTGTTTTTAAGTAAATTTTTTGTATCATCATCAAAGCCGGCATCCTTCAGGGTGTTACTTACAAAATCCTTCTGAAGAAGG
>JAILOD010000177.1 GCA_024691015.1 Lachnospiraceae bacterium | reverse complement strand
TCTCTTAATATGGTCTCGGTAATGCCGACCGGCTTTTTTGCAATATCTTCTGCCATAATTTTATTTCCTTTCTGTTTAAACTATTATATTATACACCGAATATAGCCATGAAGGTACCTGCAACAACGGCAGTACCGATAACTCCGGCAACGTTAGGACCCATAGCGTGCATCAGGAGGAAGTTCGTGGGATCGGATTCCGCACCGACCTTCTGTGAAACACGGGCAGCCATGGGAACGGCCGAAACTCCGGCTGATCCGATAAGCGGGTTGATCTTGTATCCGGAAAGAACACACATAAGCTTACCGAACAGACAACCTGCGGCGGTACCGAAGCAGAATGCAATGAGACCTAAGATAACGATCTTGATCGTTGTAACATTCAAGAAAGCTTCGGCTGATGTTGTAGCACCTACTGAAGTACCCAGCAAGATAACAACGATGTACATAAGAGCGTTACTTGCTGTTTCCTGCAGCTGACGAACAACGCCGCACTCACGGAAAAGGTTTCCGAGCATCAGCATACCGATAAGAGGAGCTGTTGTGGGAAGGATGCAGGTAACAACTATTGTAACAACTATGGGGAACAGTACTCTTTCGAGCTTTGTAACAGGACGGAGCTGTTCCATTTTGATAGCGCGCTCTCTCTTGGTTGTGAGAAGCTTCATGATAGGCGGCTGGATGATAGGCACAAGTGACATATATGAATATGCCGCAACAGCGATAGGCCCTAAAAGGGACTGCTGTGAAAGCCTGTTTGCAAGGAAGATGGATGTAGGTCCATCTGCACCGCCGATGATTGAAATAGCTGCTGCAGCCTTTTCATTGAAGCCTAAAGCGATAGCTCCGAAATATGCTGCAAAAATACCGAACTGAGCGGCTGCACCAAGGAAAAAGCTCTTAGGGTTCGCAATAAGCGGACCGAAATCTGTCATGGCTCCCACGCCCATAAAGATCAGGCAGGGTAATATCGTCCATTCATCAAGCTTGAAGAAGAAGTAGAAAAGTCCACCCTCCTGCATGATATCGGGATAGATATTAACAAGGAGCATACCAAATGCTATGGGAACCAGAAGTAACGGCTCGAAACCCTTAACAATCGCAAGATATAAGAATATACAAGCGACGAATATCATTGCCACATTACCAAATGTCATGTTCTGAAAAGCTGACTGTGCGGCAAGATTTGATATAGTTTCGACAATATAATCCATTTTTTACCTCTTTTCAGCTTTATTATTTGAGTGTAGCAAGAAGTGCGCCGGCCTCACAAGGATCGCCTACTGCGCAGTCGATGCTTGCAACTGTACCGTCCTGGGGAGCCACAACGGGGATCTCCATTTTCATAGCTTCGATGATGATAACTGTGTCACCCTTCTTAACAGCCTGACCTACGCTGGCCTCAACCTTGAATACCTTTCCTGCTGCACCGGCTTCGATACGAACGCTTCCGGCACCGGCTGAAGGAGCTGCTGCGGGAGCGGGTGCTGCTGCAGGTGCAGGAGCTGCTGCCTTGGGAGCTGCTGCGGGAGCGGCTGCAGGTGCTGATGCGCCACCCTTTTCGTCAACAGTTACATCATAAGCTGTTCCGTTTACTGTAATTGTATAGTTCTTCATGATTTTATCTCCTATTTGAAATCAATGTTTTTTTAATGAACGGACAACAAAGGTGTCCGGTGTTACAACTCTTCCTGTTGCCTCGCTCTCGTAAGCGGCAATGGCAGCACTGATAACTGCGATCAAAGCGGTATTGTCTGCTTCGGCTTTTGCAGCATCTTCCTTCTGTGCTATCTGATCAAGAGCCTTATTTCCTGTAGATGTGCTCTCTTCGGCTGCTTTCTTCTTGCCCTCTCCGGAAATCATCTTGGGAACGAATGAAAGCAGGTAGATCACAAGACTTATGAGGATAAGCACCGTGAATGTTGTGCCCATTCCGAGAAGAGTGTTAAGTCCTGCGTGTGAAAGCTTTTCTGAAGTAGTCTGGTTAATATTGACTGCCGCACTCTTAACCTTGTAGTTTTTGTCCATAACGACCTCAGCATCCGCAGTACGGGGCTGACCGTTCGGATAGGTCTCACTACCTGTAATAGCGATATGTGCAGTGATCTCTCCGTTACTGTAGTCGATCTTTTCGACATCGGAGATCTTAACGACTTCACCCAGCGTTGTAAGTGAATTCATATAAGATGCAAAACCATCCGAGAAAGCTGCGGGCTCCATGTTGAGTCCCTGCTGCTTATACATAGCTACAACTTCATCGAGATCGTCTTCGTTAAAGGCTGCAACCTGGTCGTAATAAAGAGGATTGACACTTGATAAAACAGTGATCATTCCCTTAGCGGCCTGGCCTACCATCTGAGGATCGTAATCCGGGCCCTTTGCGCCGCAGCCGACGATGGACAGAACAAGTGCTAACAGGCAGGATACCAAAGAAAGCTTTTTGGATATTTTATTCATCAGGTATCTTCCTTTCTTTTAATGAGTTCCGTGTTTTTTATCGATCACTGCAAGATCCTTTGAGTAAAGCATCTCAAAGGCGCCGATAACATATTTTCTGGTGTCCGCGGGATCGATAACGGTATCAACGTAGCCTCTTGCGGCTGCACTTGCAGCGCTTGCCTGAACCTTATCGTATTCCTCGGCCTTTTTGTTGATCTCGGACATTTCCTTACCGTCAAGGAGGATCTCTGCAGCGTGCTTTGCATCGATGGCAGCGATCTTTGCATCCTTCCAGGCGTAGGTTACATCACAGCCTGTAGCGATGGAATTCATTGCAAGTGATGCAGAACCGTAAGCCTCTCCGATGATAACGTTTACTCTGGGAACAGTTGCACCTGCAAAAGCGGCAACCATGTTTGAAACCGCATGAGCAAGACCGCGTGCAGCATGCTCGCAGTTGCAATAGCCCTTAACGTTTGTAAGTGTGAGAATGGGAATGTTGAAAGCATCACAGAATTTAACGAACTGTGCTGCTTTGTAGCTGCCCTGCATGTTGAGAACGTTATCGAACTTCTCGTCGGATGCTGTGTTAGCCGCACGGTTTGCAACCGCACCTACAGTAGCACCGTTTAATCTCATAAAGCCGCAGACCATATTCTTTCCGTAGGCACTCTTTGTCTCGAAGAAATTGTTGTCGTCTGCAATTCTCTGAAGGGCAAGCAATGTATCCTCCTTGCAGTTAGCCATATCGGAAGCGGCTCTGTTTAAGTCGTCCTCTGAATCACCGATATATGCTTCTGTTTCGAAGTTGACAGGAAGGAAGGTTATGAGCTCACGAATACGGGAAATGAGAGTATTCTCATCGTCCTCTACTACATCAACAGCTCCTACCGAAGCCTGGAATGCTCCTGAAGCAGTATCCAGCTTCTCTTCATAATTGCCCTTGATAGAATCAGGTGAGCTGATGAAAAGCTTGCCCTTCTTTCCTTCTACAAAGGTGAAATCCGAAAGACCTGCAAGAACTGCAAGCCCGCCGCCGGCATTACCGAAAACGGCCGTAATCTGGGGGACAACTCCGGAAAGCTGTGTCTGACGCTTGTAGAGCTTTCCGAGTGCAAATAATGCGTCGGTGGATTCGTTGATCCTTAAGCCTGTGGAATCAATGAGTCCGATAACCGGTGAACCGGTCTTTGAAGCAAGATCGTAAAGGCGAAGTATCTTTTTAGCATGCATTTCACCTATTGATCCGCCGAGTACTGATGCATCCTGGCTGTAAACATATACCAGAGCGTCATCAATAGCTCCGTAGCCGGTGATAACGCCGTCTCCGGGAGCATCGGTCTTTTCCGTTGAGAAATCGGTATTTCTGGCAAGAACACCTGCACCAATTTCAACGAAACTGTTTTCATCGAGTAGGCTTAAGATACGCTTACCCGCTGAACTGTTTGTGAGATTGCTCATATTCAATCCTCCATTAAAAATTTATAATTTTTTTGACATAAAAATAAAGACTCCGGAAGTCTAATTTGACTGCCGAAATCCTCATTAAGTCAAAATTAAATCCACAGTATATTATAGCAGAAATAACTTTAAATTCAACGTTATTATTAAATTTAATAAATTAGTGACAGGACATATATAAAAACCGAAACCAAATAAAATAAATCAAACATCCACATTTAATGTTTCATCTATATCCGTCATGATCTCTGCCTCAGCCTGTTCCCTGAAGTCCTCAACCTTGTCTTCGTCAAGACGGGGAAGATCATCCAGAGATTTCATCCCAAAGGAACGAAGGAACTCTTCTGTGGTTCCGAATAGAATGGGGCGTCCGGGTGCATTAAGCCTTCCCTTTTCCTCTACCAGATTGTATTCGAGCAGGCGGTTTAGTGCGTGTGAACAGTCCACGCCCCTGATATGCTCTATCTCAAGCCTTGTAACCGGCTGCTTATACGCTATTATGGACAGGGTCTCTATCGCTGTATCCGAAAGCGAATAACTCTTTGGAGCCTTAGCGATCTTGATAAGATATTCGAAAAGCTCACTCTTTGTGCAGAGCTGAACCTTATCCTCGATGATGATGAGCATAAGCCCACGCTCTTCGCTCTTAAAGCCCTCCTGCATTTCGAGAACGGCTTCTCGGACATTATCGACGCTCTCCTCGGTGATATCGGCAAGCTTTTTCATTTCGATAGCCGAACCCATGGTAAAGAGCACACCCTCTATGATTGATTTTAATTTAGCTTTCTCCATCAGCTTACGCCGCCTCTTTCACAACTATATCTATCTCACCGTCACTGCTCTGGTGAACTACAAACTCTCCGGTTTTAATAAACTCCAGCATACAAAGGAAGGTTACAACCAGCTCAACCTTTGTATTAAAGCCGCTCATAAGCTCCTTAAAGGTAAATTTCTTTCTGAAGGATGAGAAATTGCGGATATAATCCATCTTGTTCTCGATGCTTACCTCTTCTTTTTCGATACGGCCGAACTTGGAACGGACGGGGTCTATCTTATCCTCCTGACGCTTAAGAAGCTCCTGCAGGGCGTCTTTCAAGGTATTTAAGGTATTATCTCCAATGATCTTAGAGTAATCTATCTCCGGCGTAGCCTGTGCAATATTTCCCGGAAGCGGAACATCGCGAAACATTGATTTTAAGGCATCCGTTCTCATGTCCTTAAGCTCATAGGACATATAGCGGTAGATCTTGTATTCGAGAAGCTGGCGGACCAGCTCTTCTCTGGGGTCGATCTCTTCTCCCTCTTCGTTTACCTCTTTGGGAAGAAGCATTTTTGATTTTATATTGAGAAGGGTACTGGCCATCACGATAAATTCGCTCATGATCTCCATATCGGCCCTTTCCATGGCTTCAAGATAATCCATGTACTGCTTTGTTATAAGAGCCACGGGAATATCATATATATCAACCTTGTTTTTTTCTATAAGATGAAGCAGAAGATCCAGAGGACCTTCAAAGGCTTCAAGCTTTAATTCGAGTTCCATTTATACCGACTCCCTGCAGAGCTTTAAAATAACCAGCTCTGTTCTGTTGTTTAACCTGAAGTTTATGGAATGATTTCCCAGACCGCGGCTTACTATCATATTTGTGCGGCCTGATCTGTAAAGCCCTTTTACGTATTCCGGAAAGAGCGTGAACTTGGTGGAAATAAGCCCTCTCTGCTTACCGAGACCGACAATGCCGCCGTGAACGTGCCCCGAAAGTATGATATCGGCGTGCCAGCTGCAATAGCTTTTAAAATGCTCGGGATTATGTGCGATCAGCACATTGTATTTATTTCTGTCCGGATCTCCGAGATACTTGTACAAAAGACAGGTCGGCAGAGGATTCGATACCACCTTGGGATAATATTTCAAAGGAAGATCCAGACCGGTGATCCTGATACCTGTACCTTCAAGATCTACAGATCTGTTTTTAAGCGGTTTTACGCCGGCCTCCTTAAGGCCTCTTTTAAATCTTGCTCGCTGCGCTGCGAGATATTTATACTCTTCCGTACGTTTTTCATGATTACCGTAAGCATAATATACGGGATAACGACGGGCAAGGCTTTTAAGAAAATGCATTATACCGGTACAATCGCCGCCTTTTACTCCGTCAATAAGGTCTCCGGCAATGATTATGATATCCGGATCGGCTTTTTTTATCGCAAGCATAAGTATGGAATTGTTTTTTCCATGGAAGCATTCGTGCAGATCGGATATAACGGCTGCCGTAATATCCTTCTTAATACGTTTATCCGAAAAGGCATATGTAGTTACATCAAATCCGCCATGTAAAAAGTATCCCATAAAATGTTTCAGTCATCCTCTTCGCTTTTGCTGCCAAACAGTCCGTCTACCTCAAAGCCTAAGATCCTTGTCTTAAAGCCTTTTTTGATCTGTTCAAAGGTGCCGGGTTTAAGCTCCGACTTTGGGAATTTCACCTTCCAGCATTCATTAATAATATTGACAAAAGGCTTGTCGTTATCGTTTCCGATGGCCATAATGCCCGGAAAAACATAGATCGCAAGAACAAACTGCAGATCTGCAAGATAGGTATCCTTCACAAAAAAATTCTTTTTCTTATATGAATTATAACCGTATTCCGTAAGAGCTTCTCCCGCCTTTTTCATGAGTGCGTTTTTTTCTTCTTCGTTTTCGATCTTATACATTTCACGGATATGAGTATATACATCCGAAACGCTCATACGGTATTCATTGAAAAAATCCTCGTATTTTGCCTTTGAAAAATTCTTAAGCGCGACCTTGGGATCTACCTTGCTTAGAAGCAGGGGCATGCTTTGGATCAAATCTGTATCTGCCACAAAAATATCCTCCGTATGAATTATTCGTTCCAGTTATGATAAACTGCCTCAACGTCATCATCATCTTCGAGAAGATCGATGATACGCTGTATCTTTTTGATGCTGTCCTCATCGGTCACATCCACAAAATTCTGAGGGATCCTGGTTGTCTCTGCCGAAACCATGGGCACCTTATTCTCCTCAAGAACCTTTCTTACATCCTCAAGTGCATCGGGTGATGTGAGTATCTCGTAGGAATCCTCTTCCTCATTGAAATCATCAG
Source organism: Lachnospiraceae bacterium (assembly GCA_024691015.1). Lineage (GTDB taxonomy): Bacteria > Bacillota > Clostridia > Lachnospirales > Lachnospiraceae > NK4A144. The sequence continues at coordinate 32,185 of JAILOD010000177.1, read as the reverse complement.
CACCTGCATCAAGAGCCAGCATCATAAGGTCGTCTGAAGACATATCAGTCTCTTCCTTATCTACAAAGATCTGTCCCTTTTCATCGAACATAAAGGATACGCAGCCGGGTGTACCGAGGTTTCCACTTCCCTTTGAAAATGCTGCACGCACATTTGCTGCAGTACGGTTCTTGTTGTCGGTAAGACAGTTAACAACGATGGCAACACCCGAAGGGCCGTAACCCTCGTAGGTACAGTATTCGTAATTGACCGAACCGTCATCACCTGCCGCCTTTTTGATACCGCGCTCTATGGTATCGTTGGGCATATTGTTTGCCTTTGCCTTTGCAACAACGGCTGCAAGCTTAAAATTGTTTGCCGGATCGGGGCCGCCCTCTTTTACGGCAACTGCGATCTCACGGCCTATGATGGTAAAGACCTTACCCTTTGCGGCATCGTTCTTTTCCTTTTTATGCTTGATGTTTGCGAATTTTGAATGTCCTGACATTTTTAATCTCCTTAAAATTTAATTGTTTTCTTTAGTTGAAATATCTTCCCGTTCCTTTTCGATTTCGGGCTCATTTAATTTGGTACATCTGGCGTTCCTGATGACGCGGCCTTTAACAAGGGCGATCTTAAACCGGTATCCCCCGTAATCGGTCTCGAAATCCTCTCCCGGCTTCGGAACATGCCCAAGCCTCGCGGTGAGGAAGCCGTTCAGGGTCTCAAAGCCCTCATCCTTAAACTCTATTCCAAGTGCCTTTGATACATCATCAAGTGGGCAAAGCCCGGAAATAATGAAGGTGTCGTCACCCTGGCGACGGATATTGTTCTCATCCTCGTCGTGCTCGTCGAGGATATTTCCGACGATCTCCTCAAGGATGTCCTCCATGGCCACAAGCCCCGAAGTCTGACCGTATTCGTCCACAACGATCACCATATGGATCTTGTTCTGCTGCATGGTTCTAAAGAGTGAATCTATCTTCCTTGTTTCGGGAATAAAACGGGCTTCCATGATCAGGCCGTCTATCTCCTTAATGGGAAGCGCCCTTAATTCCTTATGGGAATAGGCTCTCATCACGTCCTTGAAATGCAATATACCGATTATATCATCGATATTATTTACATAGACCGGATATCTGGAATTGTTGCCGTCGAGCATTATATCAGCGGCTTCCTCAAGGGTCACCGTGCTTTCCATTCCTATTATGTTCTCACGGTGCGTCATGATATCCTGGGCTTCCTTGTCACCGAATTCGAAGATATTGGTTATCATCTTCGCTTCGGATTCCTCAAGAACCCCCTCTTCATGCCCCTGATTCACCATTGAGATTATTTCGTCTTCTTTGAGATTGTCTTTTTTGAAAAGATTCTTAAATGGCATCATTATTTATAGTTTGTTTCACGGACACTGATTACTTTGCCGTCCTTAATATATACTTTTGGGATCCTGGGCGATAAGTCACAGGCCAGCTCGTAATTAAACCTTCCCGAAAGCTCTCCTATGTCCTCCATGGTGATACTCTGGTGACCATCCCTTCCTATAAGGGTTACCTCGTCGTATTCGGCAACATCAGGAATATCGGTAACATCCACCATAAACTGATCCATGCAGACCCTCCCCAAAATCGGAGCCTTCTTGCCGTGGATCAAAACCCAGCCTTTATTTGATAAAAGCCTCGGATAGCCGTCTCCGTACCCGACGGGAATGGTGGCGATCTTTCTCTCGTCCATTACCTTATAGGTGCCTCCATAGCTGATCTCCCTCCCGGGAGCAACGTATTTAATATATACGATATGGCTTTTAAGTTCAAGAGCGCTTTTAAAAGGCACCTTTGTACGGCTTACCTCATTTGAGGGATATAGACCGTAAAGCGTGATGCCTGCTCTTACCATATCCAGATTGGCTTCGGGGAACTCCACTATGCCTGCGGAATTGGAGGCATGATGGACCTTAAAGGATACGCCTTCCCTCTCGCAGAGCCCGATAAAATCGTTAAACAGCTGTAGCTGCAGATAAGTTGGATCCTTGTCGGTTTCATCCGCCTTTGCAAAATGAGTAAATATACCTTCCATATCTATTCCGGGAAGCTCGGAAATTCCTTTTACCAGCGGCAGGCTGTCCTCGGACGGCCTTACACCTATACGGCTCATTCCGGTATCAACCGCAAGATGGATATGAACCGCCCTCCCCTGCCTTACAGCTTCATCGGATAAGGCTCTTGCCTGATCAGCCTTAAAAACCGCCGGCCTTATATCAAGCTCGACGATTTTTTCATACGAATCAGGAAAGGTATAGCCAAGGATGAGGATCGGCTTTTCGATACCGTTCTCTCTTAGTGCCACAGCCTCTTCTATCGTGGCAACGGCAAAGCCTGCTATATAGTCAAGATCCTTTATATGATCAGCTATCATCAGTGCCCCGTGGCCGTACCCGTCAGCCTTTATTACAGCCATTATTGAGGTGCCCTCCTTAACGGCATTCTTCATGCTTTCAAGATTAAAAATGATATTGTCAAGATTAACCTCGGCATATACTCTTTTATAGTTTTCCATGATAACCCCCTTTGGTTTTTATAATTATGATTGTCCTATACAGTCTATGATATCCATAGCCGTCATCGCATGCGGCCCTATTTTATCACGTGCGATATCACCGGCCCTGCCATGTATCGCAACGGCAAGCTCCGTAAAATCATCATAAATACTGAAGGATGCGATGATGCCGCTCAGCACGTCGCCGCTTCCCGCGGTTGCCATACCGTTGTTCCCGTTTGTGTTTATATATACAACATCATTATCCAGATAAGAAGGCGTGGCTATAACGGTACGGGCATCTTTTAGAACAAGGATCACATTGTATTTATATGCAAAATCAAGTGCCGTATTTATCGGATCCGCCTTTATCTCGGATACTGAAAGCCCCGAAAGCCTCGACATTTCAACGATATGCGGCGTAAATATAATGCGTTTTCCTTCTCTTTCAGCCTGTTCGGTGGAAAGAAGGATCTCCATAAGGTCCGGCCTTTTTGACAGGATGTTTAATGCGTCAGCATCATAGATCGTGGTATAGGGCATAACATGCATATTCTTTACGGCATACTCAACGATCTTTTCACCCTCTGTACCGGTTGAAAGCCCGGGACCGATGACAAGCGCTCCCGACCACTTTACGTCTGACATAAACTTTTCGAGAAGTGACGGATCATCATCCGAATATGTCCTGATAAGTGCTTCGGGCAGAACGCTGCCGACTATTGTACGGTTTGTTTCGTGCGTAAAAACCTTCACCATTCCGGCACCGCTCTTCATTGCTGCTTTTGCCGAAAGCACGGCCGCGCCGGATATCTCACGGCTTCCCGCAACTATAAGGATCTTGCCGTAGCTGCCCTTGTTGCTGTCGCTTATCCTCGGAGGCATTTTTATCTCGCCAGGATCAAGTGTGCACATAAAGGGCCCTTCGTTATCCAGAAGAAGTGCCTGTTCTGAAATGCCGATATCGGCGCACTTTACTACTCCGGCATGAGCGGCTCCGGGAAAGAGCACCGTACCGGATTTTTCGAAACCGCAGGAAAGGGTGAGATCAGCATTTACCGCCTCCCCCATAACTGCACCCGTGAGGCCGTTTATACCCGAGGGTATATCTATTGAAAGAACAAAGGTGCCGTTCTTTTTCATCTCGTTTACAGCCGTAACCGCTTTCAGAAAATCCCCTTCTATATTCCTGTTTAAGGAGATTCCGAAAAGCGCATCGATCACGGCATCATAATTTTTATCCGGAACCGCTTTTTCATAAAGCTTTCCGTTTGCATCGTATTGTTCAATGGATTTAAGCTGCCTGTCTGTCAGTTCACTTAGGCGGGACATATCTCCCACAATGCAGACATCGGCGAAATACCCGCGTTCCCTTAAGATCCTTGCAGCGGCTATACCGTCTCCGCCGTTGTTTCCGGGCCCGCTTACGATAAGTATATTCTTTATTCCCGGGCAGGCTTTAAGGAGCTCATCGCATACCGCAAGAGCTGCCCTTTCCATTAAAACGTCAGAAGAAAGAAAAAATTCTTCTGACGTGTTTTTATCCGCATTTCTCATTTGTTCCGGGGTGACGATGTAGCGCGTTGTTTTTCCTCCCTTATTGCCTGCTGGCGATCCAAGATTTCCTGTTTCTTTTTCTCTATATCGTATTTGATATCAAAAATATTTATGACCTCGGGGCCGAAAATATCATGCATATATGAATACAGCTCGACATTTTTAATTTCCATCTTCTGTTTTTTCAGGACATTGCGCTTAAGCTCTATACGCATGTTTGTGATCCATTCGCTGATCTTGTCTATGTCCTCGGTGTTCTCCTGAAGTATCTTATAGCAGGCCTCCATTGTAAGAAGCATCAGCTTAAAGTTTACCTCATCTATCATATGGGGCAGGTCGAGGACCTCATCATTGTAGCCCTCCACCTTTTCGTTTATTTCATCGATCAGACGGCGGCTTTCCTCTACCTTTTTCTGCGACTCCTTATCGGCATTCGAATCTATACCGTCCATATGGCTTACTATCTCATCCATAAGGTCGGCCTTGATTTTTTTCAGGTCTTTAAGTTCACTGTTTACCTTGCCCTGGCGTTTTAAGAGGTTGTTCAGTTCCTCTTCAAGCTTTTTCATTTCACCGGTTTCATCCACATCGGTATTGTTGAAGAGCCTGTGCCATTTGTTGTCCAGTGTGACCGGAGCCACATGAACACCTTTAAGGGCGGTTTCAAACTTGTCATCAGCCATATTTATTTATGCTCCTGATCATAACGATTAATATTGTATGAAAGTCTCATAAGTGATTCCGACAAGTGCACGTTTTCAACGATAACGTCTTCGGGAACATCAAAATCCACGTGAGAATAATTCCAGATAGCCTTGATCCCACAGGAAAGCAGCTCGTCGACTATGCCGACCGCAGCAGTTTTAGGAATTGCGATGACCGCGATATCTATCCTGTTTTCCTTTATAAAAGAGCTCATCCGGTCGGTGTGCATGATCGGAATGCCTTTTATGTCTTTTCCGATCTTCTTTGAATCTATATCAAAGACCGCCTTCATATCGAACCCGAGATTTTTAAAATTTTCATAGCCTGCAAGAGCCCCGCCGAGATTTCCGGCTCCGATAAGGACCATGCTGTGCTTACGGTTCAGGCCTAAGATATTTCCGATCTCTTCGTAAAGGTAGGAAACATTGTAACCGTAGCCCTGCTGGCCGAAGCCGCCGAAGTTATTTAAGTCCTGCCTTATCTGTGAAGCGGTGACCTTCATCCTGTTACTGAGCTCCTGTGAAGAGATCTTTTCAACGCCTTCTTCCTTAAGCTCTCCGAGATAACGAAAGTAACGCGGGAGGCGGCTGATCACCGCTTTGGATATTTCTTTTTCTTCCATAAATGTTTTACTTTCTTACCTCTGTCTTTCCTATTTTGATTTAATATGCTATATTAACAGAGTTTATCAACGGTTTGCATCAGAGACTTCTCTTTTAACCGATATAAACCTATTTCAAATTATAAGTCATTGTTAATATTATGTCAAAATGAGGATATTATGATTCTGCAGTGTTCACATATAGGGATTTCCTTTGACGGAAAGGACATATTAAAGGATTGCACCTTCCATATGGAGGACAATTCAAAGACCGCGATAGTCGGTGCAAACGGTGCCGGAAAAACCACTCTTTTAAAGATAATAACGGGTGAATACGAGGCTGAAAACGGTACTGTCTCCGTTCCCGGAGGTGTTGAGATCGGCTACCTTAAACAGCTTGAAACCGTGGATACCAATAATTCCATTTACGATGAAGTGATCTCTTCGGCTAAGGACATTATTGAGACCGAAAAGGAAATACGTGCTCTTGAGCAGAGAATGAAAAGCTTAAGCGGCGATGAATTACAGGCCGAAATGGACCGCTACTCACATCTCACAAGAGAGTTCGAGCAACGTGAAGGCTATGCGCTTTTTAGCCATGTGACCGGCATTTTAAAAGGACTGGGCTTTAGTGAGGAAGAATTCAGAAGAAGCGTAAGCGAGCTCAGCGGAGGACAGAAAACCCGTGTTGCCTTAGGCCGTCTTCTTTTAAGATCCCCCTCTCTCATCATACTCGACGAGCCAACAAACCACCTGGATCTTAACAGTGTGGAATGGCTTGAGGGCTTTTTAAAGTCGTATAAGGGTGCTGTTCTTATTGTTTCCCATGACCGATATTTTCTTGACCGGATCGTTGATCAGGTAGTTGAGATAGAAAACGGAGTCGGCACTTCCTACAAGGGAAATTATTCGGATTTTGCCGTAAAAAAAGAAGCTCTTCGCGAGGCCCGCATAAAGGCATATCTGAACCAGCAGGCCGAAATAAAGCATTCCGAAGAGGTTATCGCAAAATTAAAGCAGTTTAACAGGGAAAAATCCATAAAGCGGGCAGAAAGCCGTGAAAAGGCACTAAGTAAGGTAGACCGCCTCGAAAAGGTTACGGATATAAATAATGAAATGCACCTAAAGATCACTCCCGCCATTACCAGCGGTAATGATGTTTTAAGCGTAACTGCGCTGTCCAAATCCTATCCGGACAATCCTCTTTTTAAGGATATCGATATTGAGATAAAAAGAGGTGAAAGGGTTGCCCTTATCGGAAACAATGGTACCGGAAAGACCACTCTTCTTAAAATTCTGACCGGAAATGTAAAAGGTGATTCAGGCTCCTTTGTTCTCGGAACAAATGTGGAGATTGGCTATTACGATCAGGAACAGCAGGTCCTAAGCGATGACAAGACCTTGTTTAACGAGATCAGCGATGATTATCCGGATATGAACAACACGAAGATCCGGAATACACTTGCTGCCTTTCTGTTTACAGGTGACGATGTATTCAAAGAGGTACGCACCCTCTCCGGTGGTGAAAGAGGCAGGCTTTCCCTGGCAAAGCTTATGCTTTCAAACGCCAATTTCCTGATCCTTGACGAGCCCACAAACCATCTGGATATGGTATCGAAGGAAATCTTAGAGCACGCTCTTACTTCATACGAAGGAACCGTCTTCTTCGTCAGTCACGACCGGTATTTCATAAACAAAACCGCCACCCGGATCCTGGATCTTCACGAAAGGCGGCTTATTAACTTTATAGGAAATTACGATTACTATCTGGAAAAACGTGATGAACTGAGTAATATCGGAAAAAGCGTCGCCGGTGCTTCTCTTGATTCAAAAGAAAGCGCTTCCGACAGTGAAAACAAGCTCTCCTGGGAAGAAAGCAAGGCACTTGCCGCAAAAGAGAGAAAGCGCGCAAATGAGATAAAAAAGATCGAAGAAGAAATAGAGGCCTTAGAGACCCGTTGTGCCGAAATCGATGAGCTTCTCTCTCTTCCTGAAAATGCCACAAACTCAGTTAAATGTGGCGAGTTATCTTCAGAACAGATGAAGCTTAACGAAAGGCTTTCCGAACTCTACGACCTCTGGGAGGAGCTTGGGGAGGCTTAAAGGTGGCTCCAGCCTACAGAATTGTAACGCTTAAAGAGCCTCCATCACGCTCCTTATCTTTTTAATGAAATCCTCTGTATTTAACGGATGTACATCCTTCAGTGTTGAGATAAGCGCAAGATCCTTTGTCATGTAACCGCTCTCTATGGTGTCGATCGTGGCCTTATCCAGTTTATCCGCAAATTCAACAAGCTCCGGAATATTGTCAAGCTCTCCTCTTTTTCTTAAGGCTCCGGTCCAGGCATAGATCGTGGCAACCGAATTTGTGCTGGTCTCCTCGCCGTTCAGATGCTTGTAATAATGTCTTTGAACGGTGCCGTGTGCAGCCTCGTATTCGTAGATGCCGTCGGGTGAAACCAGGATCGATGTCATCATCGCAAGTGAGCCGTATGCCGAGGACACCATATCACTCATAACATCTCCGTCGTAGTTCTTGCAGGCCCAGATCTCTCCGCCCTCGCTTCTCATTATACGTGCAACCGCATCATCGATAAGTGTGTAGAAATATTCGATCCCGGCCTCATCGAACTTTGCCTTGTACTCTTCCTCGAAAATCCTCTGGAAAATATCCCTGAAGTTTCCGTCATATATCTTTGAGATCGTGTCCTTTGATGCGAACATCAGCTTTTCCTTTTTGGAAAGAGCATAGCCGAAGCAGCTTCTTGCAAAGCTCTCGATGGATTTATCCACGTTGTGAACACCCTGAATGATACCCGGAGATGTAAACTCATGGATGGTCTTTCTGATCTCTTTTCCGTCCTCACCTGTAAATACAAGCTCTGCCTTTCCCTTTCCGGGAATCTTCATTTCTGTATTCTTATATATGTCACCGTAGGCGTGACGGGCCAGGGTAATGGGCTTCTTCCAGTTCCAAACATGCGGACTGATCCCCTTAACTATGATGGGTGCCCTGAATACCGTACCGTCAAGCATGGCTCTTATCGTACCGTTGGGGCTCTTGTACATCTTTTTAAGATTGTACTCTTTAACTCTGGCATCGTTGGGTGTAATGGTTGCACACTTTACGGCAACACCGTATTTCTTTGTGGCATTGGCCGAATCAACGGTAACCTGATCATCTGTCTCGTCTCTGTACTTGAGCCCGAGATCGTAATACTCGCTTTTAAGATCGATATAGGGATTGATAAGCTCATCCTTTATGATCTGCCATATTATGCGGGTCATCTCGTCTCCGTCCATTTCAACAAGAGGGGTGGTCATTTGAATTTTTGACATTGTCTGATCCTTTCTGTATATAAATTATAATTTTCACAAAGTTATGCCAAGTGAGGCGGTTATATCGGTTATTGTTTTATCCAGCTCGTCGTCGGTAAGAACCGTTACTCTTCCTTCGTCATACTGCCTGTCCACCCATTCCTTAACCTGTTTTACAAGCTCGGAGTTTTTATCAATGTGGCGCTCCTCGGGTAAATGATAATAGGTGTTGATCCAGTGAGCGATACCGGCTGCACCGGAGGTATTTGAGATCGCAACTCTTACCGGTCTGTTTAAGAACTTATCCGTATCGAAGATATTGTAGATCTCCTCGTTCTTTAAAAGTCCGTCGGCGTGAACTCCTGCACGGGTAACATTGAAGTTCTTTCCGACGAAGGGAGTACGCTCCGGGATATGGTAGCCGATCTCCTTTTCAAAATATTCCGCAAGCTCTGTAATAACCGTAGTATCCATTCCGTTTAACTCGCCCTTAAGCTGGGCGTATTCGAATACCATAGCCTCAAGGGGTGTGTTACCTGTTCTCTCGCCGATACCAAAGAGCGAGGTATTGATGCCGCTTGCTCCGTAAAGCCAGGCCGAGGTTGAATTTGAAACGGCCTTGTAGAAGTCGTTATGACCATGCCATTCAATATTTGCACTGGGAACTCCGGCGTGCTTCATAAGACCGTAAATGATACCGGGTACGGATCTCGGAAGCACAGCTCCGGGATAGTTTACACCATATCCCATGGTATCGCAGGCACGAACCTTTATCGGGATCTTGTATTCCTTCTGAAGTCTCATAAGCTCCACGCAGAAGGGAACGACATATCCGTAGAAGTCTGCCCTGGTGATATCCTCCAAATGGCAGCGGGGTGAAATGCCGATCTCAAGGCACTGCTTTACAATGGTAAGATAGTGCTCCATCGCTTCGCGTCTGGACATTTTAAGCTTATAAAAGATATGGTAATCGGAACAGGAAACGAGGATTCCGGTTTCGGGCATTCCCATGGATTTAACCAGTTCAAAGTCTTCCTTTTTGGCTCTGATCCAGCTTGTTACCTCAGGAAACTTGTAGCCTCTTTCCATACATTTTACAACCGCATCCCTGTCCTTTTTGCTGTAAAGGAAGAATTCGCTGGCCCTTATCATTCCGTTGGGTCCGCCAAGGCGGTGAAAATAATCATAAATGGTTACGATCTGTTCTGTTGTATAAGGTGCTCTGGACTGCTGACCATCTCTGAAGGTGGTATCGGTTATCCAGATCTCATTCGGAAGATTGTGCGGCACAACCCTGTCGTTAAAAGCTATACGGGGAACCTCGGAATAAGGAAACATGTTCCTGAAGGTATTGGGGTTCTCCACGTCATTAAGCCTGTACATTTTTTCTTCTATCTCTAAAAGATTGGTGTGTACATTGAGCTTAATAGGTCTGTCTGTCATCTCTTTCTTATCATCAAAAGTCATAATTTCTCCTCTCAGGCCCGATCAGTTTTTGAAGGAATGGATCGGTGCCGGTATTCGGCCGTGACGGTTGATGAAGCGCTCACAGTCAAAATTATTTACACTCATTATAGGTGCATGGCCTAAAAGACCTCCGAACTCGGCGTTGTCTCCCACGTCTTTTCCGACTACGGGGATAACACGTACTGCGGTTGTCTTCTGGTTTACCATGCCCAAAGCCATCTCATCGGCTATTATACCGGAGATGGTTGAAGCCTTTGTTTTGCCGGGAATAGCTATCATGTCAAGGCCCACGGAGCAGACGCAGGTCATTGCTTCAAGCTTTTCTATTGTAAGGGCACCGGCTTCTACCGCATTTATCATGCCCTGATCTTCACTTACGGGAATGAAGGCACCGGAAAGGCCGCCGACATAGCTTGATGCCATAACTCCGCCCTTCTTTACCTGGTCGTTCAGCATTGCGAGAGCTGCCGTGGTTCCGGGCGCTCCGGCATATTCAAGACCGATCTCTTCCAGGATATCGGCAACGGAATCCCCGATCGCAGGTGTGGGAGCAAGTGAAAGATCCACGATACCGAAGGGAACGTTCAGTCTCTTTGAAGCTTCGTTTGCAACCAGTTCTCCGACTCTCGTTACCTTGAAGGCCGTTTTCTTTATTGTATCACATAGCTCCTTAAAATCTGCATCCCTGACCTTTGAAAGTGCGTATTTGACAACACCGGGACCGCTGACACCAACATTTATGATGGCATCCGCTTCGGTCACGCCGTGGAAGGCACCGGCCATGAACGGATTGTCATCCGGGGCGTTACAGATAACCACAAGCTTTGAACAGCCGATGGAATCGCGTTCCTTTGTCCTCTCTGCAGTTTCCTTTATAACCTCACCCATAAGACGGACCGCATCCATGTTGATACCGGTCTTCGTGCTGGCCAGGTTTATGCTTGAGCAGACGAAATCCGTTGTACTCAAAGCCTCCGGAATTGATTTAATGAGATTGATATCGGCAGGTGTACTTCCCTTTGAAACCAGGGCCGAATAACCTCCGATAAAGTTTACACCCAGCTTTTTAGCCGTGTTATCGAGTGTGCGTGCAATTGTCGCAAAATCCTCAGGGCTCTTGCAGGCGGCGCCTCCGATCAAAGCTATGGGTGTTACGGATATTCTCTTGTTTACGATGGGGATACCGAATTCGACTCCGATCTCGTTTCCGACCTTAACCAGGTCTTTTGCAAGAGAAGTGATCTTGTTTTCTATGTTTTCATTTAATTTTGCAAGGTCCGGATCGATACAGTCCAAAAGGGAGATTCCCATCGTAATGGTTCTTACGTCAAGGTTCTCCTTTTCGATCATTTCATTGGTCTCGGCCACTTCACGAAAATTGATCATTTTCGTTCCTCCTTAAAGCCTGTGCATCATGTCAAAGATTTCTTCTCTCTGGCATTTGATGACAACCCCGATCTCTTCACCGATCTGTGCGAGCTCATGGGACACTTCTTCAAACTGCTTTTCTGTCGTGGACATATCAACGATCATCATCATATTAAAGAAGCCGCCGACTATTGTCTGGCTGATGTCTAAGATGTTGATCTTGTTTCCCGCAAGATAGGTACATACCTTGGCGATTATGCCTATGGTATCCTTGCCCACAACCGTGATAATGGTTTTTTTCATAATTTCCTCCTTATTGAATGCTGTTAAGGCTTTAAAGCATTATACATCAAAACAGCGGGTTGGCTCATCTCTAAACGCCACCGTCAGATCGAAATCGGAGCAATTGAATGAGTTGTCCGATAAATTTACCTCCATCCTGACAGTTTCATAAGCCAGTTCCGCCATATTGTTTTCTTTGCTCAGGTGTCCGAGCAGTATATGATTAATATTGTCATGCAAAAGGCATGTTAGAAGCTGCCCTGCGCTGTCGTTACTCAGATGCCCTTTGTCGGACAATATCCTCATTTTAAGAGGATATCGATAGGGCCCGACCTCCAGCATGTGGATGTCGTGATTGGCCTCAAGCACAATGGAATTAACCCCTTTCATTGAGTTAATGATGTAATCATCATATTTACCGAGGTCAGTTAAAACCGCAGCACTTTTCTTTCCGTCATCGAAGCGGTAGGCCACGGGCTCTGCCGCATCGTGTGAGATCTTAACCGGCAGGACCTTTATCCCGGATACGTTCAGGGATTCATCCGCCTTCACAACCCGAAACATTTCGTCGGGTATATTGTTCATTCCCTTTTTGCCTTTTATATAGTCCATCGTTCCCTTTGTTGCATATATGGGAACGGGATATTTTCTGTGAAGAACTCCCAGCGAATGGATATGGTCTTCGTGTTCATGGGTGACAAAGATCCCGTCCAGGTCGCTTAAGGTAAGGTCTAAAAGATTCAGACCTTCTTCAATCTTCTTGCCGGAGATACCGCAATCCACAATGAAGTGTGCGTTATCGTTTCCGACATAAATACAGTTTCCGGAGCTTCCGGAGGCTATGGAGCAAAGCCGCATTTTATAATTCCCTTTCAATAGTTATGGTTACAATTCAGTGGCCTTACAGACCACTGAATTGTAACTGGTTATGACCAGTATACTTCGAGGTTATCTCCGTTTTCCAATACCTCGGTGTAATCGGCACCTTTACCGTTCCTCTTTATCACAACCATGCTGCCCTTGGGTGTTGAACGGTCAAAATCAATATGATCAAATATATCAACAAAAATATATTCCTTACGTCCGGTGAGTCTTATTTTCTCACCGTTTGCGGTAACCGTGATACTGGTGGTCCCCGGCGCATCTTCAATTATCTCTTCTGATCCTGTTGTCTCTTTTGTCTCTGTTGGAGCTTTGTTTTCTTCAGGTTCCTTTTTATTTTCGGATTCCTTTATGTCCTCAGTTTCCTTTTTGTCTGCAGGCTCGTTCTTTTCCTCAGATTCCGGTTTTGAAGAAAGATTATCGGCAGCCTGTGATACAAACTGTGACATTTCCGGCTCATCTGCGGGTTCCGGAGACGGCTTTTCTTCAGGTTTTGTTTCAGCTACTTCCGGTTCAGCCTTTATCTCCGATTCGTTTTCTGCCTCAGGTTCGGGTTTTACTTCGGTTTCGGGCTTTGCCTCAGGCTCGGGTTTTATCTCCGGTACCGGTTTTTCCTCAGGTTCGGATTTTACTTCAGATTCAGGATTAACCGCTTTCACTTCACCGCCCCCGGCTAATTTCCCGGTGTTTTCATGCAGGGCTTTAACCGCCTCCTGCGCCTCCCTGAGCTTTGCCAGCAGCCTTTCTGATGCTTCTATTTCCTGACGCTTTTTTTCTTCTTCCTTCTCCTGAGCCTTTGCAACGGACACTTCCTTTACCGCCTCATATGAGCCGTCATCATCGGGAAGATCCTCGTAGCTTAAAACCATACCGGAGCTTTCGTTATTTTGAGCGTTATCGTTTTCCTTAGGCTCTGAGGAGGATGAAATGTTTGCCGGTCCGCCGAAGCTCATGTTAGTGATCTCGTCACCGTCATCAACCTCGTTTACATAGACCTCTCCGCCCTTTATCGTAAAGTTTACCGTGAAATTGTCGTAAACCTCGGTCTGCTCATCGGCAGCTCTTCTGTTGACATATATAACGGCTCCGTCTTCGGGAGCTATGTCCATAAAATCGAGTATCTGGCGAACGGTATAGAATTTAAGCATTTCTATTTTGTCGCCGTCCTGCACCGAATAATAAGCGCTCTTAAGCTCGCCGTTTACAGAGGCAAACTTCGGGAGCTCGATCTTATTACCGTTTAATTCAACATGAAGCGAATCCGTAAACTCGGGAAGCTTTCCAAGCTCTAAAACAGCTGCTGCACCGGCGGTCGAAGGAATGGCTTCGATAATGTCTCCCGCCTTTATCTTTTCGTTCATGGAGACCTCTTCGCCGTTAAGCTTTATAACAGCACCTTCTCCGACTTCGCCTCTCGTGATCCTGGTCTTGCCGTTTATTGTATAGGTTATATCGGCTCCATGCTTCGGGAAGAGATCCTGATTTGAGAAGCCCGACTGCAATGCGGCATCCACCACGCGAAGGTTGTTATTATCATAAAGCTTTATCTGTACACCATTAAAGTCCACAAAGATAAAGTTGTTTTTCATATTGTAGAAATTAAGACATATGCCTACCGGAGTAACCAGAAGCGAATCCACTTTAAGCTCGTCGGTCATAAAGTCGACTACCTTTAAAACCTCTTCTCCTCTTACAGCTACTCTCTCCGGTATGATACCCAGCTCATCAGCAAGATATTCAGTAAATATCTTTACCTTTCCGCCGCCGCCCACAACAAATACGGCACTGACGGATTTACCCCCGTTAAGCTTCTTGATCTTATCGGAGATTTCTCTCGTCATCGAGCGGACCGTATCGGATACACATTCGCGAACGGCCTGTGTATTTGTGGTCTGTTTAAGACCCATTATATCGGTAAATTCGATAGGCTCATCCTGATCGCATTCCATCTTTATTTTTTCGGCCTGATCAAAGCCGCATAAAAAGCCCTTTGCTATGGTCTCGGTGATCTCATCACCTGCCGAAGGTATCATGCCGTAGGCGATTATGGCTCCGTCCTTTGTTATGGAAATATCACTTGTGCCGGCACCAACATCAACAAGGGCGATATTTAGCATTCTGAAATCCGCCGGAATGGCCACCTCCATGGCGGCAATCGGCTCCAGCGTAAGATTTGCAACATTGAGACCCGCCATATTTACGGCCTTATAAAGCCCGTCCACAACCTCATCCGGAAGGAAGGTGGCGATAAGATCGGCCCCGATATTCGACCCCTTATGATTCTCAAGCTCATTCATTGCGTAGTGTGCAAGATAATAGCGGACAACCGTGTAGCCTACACAGTAGAATTTCATATTCAGGTCGTTGTTCTTCAAAAATTCCGTATACGCCTGCTGTGCACCCTGAAGCTCCAGGGAATATATATCCTCTGCGGTTATATCCTTTTCTTCCTCAAAATCCTTTTCAACATGAGTGTTAACGGTCCGAAGCACTCTTCCGGCCGCTGCTATACATACGTCTTTTAATTTTAACCCGGTTTCATTTTCCAGATGTTCCTTTACCTGTCTTATGGTATTTGAAACAGCCTTTATATCGTGGATCTGTCCATCCAGCATCGAACGGGTTTCATGGGCATGGGAGTGAATTGCGATAACCCTGAAACGCTCATCCTTCATATAGCCTACGGTACCGACTATGCTTCTTGTTCCGATATCCAGACCAAATACAATGGGCTCGCCGTCGGTAACGATAGAAGGCTTCGATTCCTCTTCGGTATACTCTATTTTTTTAAGATCCATATCCGGACGTGATTCTTTAGCTGCCTCTTCAAGTGCTCTTTCTTCCATTATGCTTTTAATGTCCGTAACACGGCCGTCTTCGCGCCTTACGGGAGGCTTTGCCTTAACCCGCCTCATCTTCTGCATTTAAACGTCCTCCAAAAACTTATCTATCTGTAAAACGGTGTCTTTAAACTCACCTGAATTGTTTATGATAACTTTGCAGTATTTTTTGAATATTCCATCACTGCTCTGACTTTTTATAATATCATTTATCTTCTCATTCGAATAGCCCCTTGATGATTTTAATCGTTCACGCCTGATATTTTCGTCTGTATAAATATACCATAATTCATCACATATTTTATCATAGCCTTCTTCTATAAGGAGCGCGGCCTCAAGAAAATAATATGAATACAGACCGGACGAAGCCTTTTCCTTAACATCGTTTAAGATATATTTTTTCACCTCGGGATGAACGATATTGTTCATGCCTTCCCTTAAGGAAGCGTCTTTAAATATGCGCCCGGCGATTTTAGCCTTGTCAAGCTCTCCGTCTTCTGTGGAAAGTGAAGTTCCGAAAAGCTCCTCCAATGCCTTAAAACAGACGCCGCCGGGCTTTGTAAGCCTATGCGCGAGCTCATCTGCTTTTACAACAAAAACATTGTCGAATGAGACAAGGTGATCCAAAACCCTGCTTTTTCCCGAACCGACTCCGCCGGTGATCCCTATAAGCTTCATCCTAGTGACTCTCCAGCCAGTCTGAACCGGACTTTATCTCAACCTCAAGAGGAACAGGGAGAGATGCCGCATTCATCATTTTTTCCTTAAGTATTTCAGTAACCATGTCCACTTCGTCAAGGGCCGTCTCTATCAGAAGCTCGTCGTGTACCTGTAATATAAGCCGCGATTTCAGTTTTCTTTTTTTCAATTCCTCAAAAACACTGACCATTGCGATCTTTATTATATCTGCCGCCGTACCCTGAATGGGAGCGTTCATGGCTACTCTTTCTCCGAATGAACGGACCATGAATTTCGAGTCCTTTAATTCCGGTATCGGACGCAGCCTTCCGAAATAAGTCTTTGCATAGCCGGTTTTTTTAGCTTCTGATACCAGCGAATCTATATAGACTTTTACGTCCGGATAGGTTTCAAAATATTTAGAAATATATTCCTGGGCCTGCGCTCTGGAAATGGAAAGATCCTCGGAAAGCCCGAATGCGCTTATGCCGTAGATAATGCCGAAGTTAACGGCCTTGGCATTACGACGCATTTCTGAGCTAACTTCTTCCAACGGAACGTGAAACACCTCTGATGCGGTAATGGCGTGGATATCCGCCTCCCTCTTATATGCGCCGATCAGCTTTTCGTCGCCTGAGAGCGAGGCCATGATCCTCAGCTCTATCTGGGAATAGTCGGCATCTATAAATACATATCCGTCTTTTGGTATGAATGCTTTTCTAAGCTCACGTCCGAGCTCTGTTCTTATGGGTATGTTCTGAAGGTTGGGGTCCTGCGAGCTAATTCGCCCGGTTGCCGTAATGGTCTGGTTAAAGGTGGAATGTATCCTGTCCTCCTCCTGAATAAACGGAGTTAAGCCATCAGCATAGGTTGCCTTTAATTTGCTTACGGTTCTGTATTCCAAAATATCCTTTACGATAGGGTGCTCATCCCTAAGTTTTTCAAGAACTGATGCATTTGTCGAATAACCGGTCTTAGTCTTTTTTCCACCGGGAAGCTTCAGCTTTTCAAAGAGCACCTCGGACAGCTGCTTGGGAGAATTCAAGTTAAATTCCATGCCTGCTGCGTCTGTGACATTCTTATACAGTGAATCCATCTTTTCACCTAAAAGAGCGCTGAAGCTTTTAAGCGTTTCTCTTTTGACTCTGATGCCGTAAAGCTCCATAGAAGCGAGTACTCTTGACAGAGGCCGCTCTATATCCTCGAACAGCTTTTCCATCCCGAGATCTTTTACCTTTGATAAGAATTCTTCTCCACGGTCATAGGCAAAATACGCTGCTTTTTCAGCTTCTTCGGGAATGTTATAGCCGTTTTTTACAGGATCGTTTAAATACATCAAAAGCTCTACATCATATAGCTTCGATATATCCTCTATGTCACAGACCTTAAACAGCGTTTTTGTATTAACGCAAAATACCTTCCCCTTTGAATCTTCTGTCAGGCTTTTTATATGTGCCGATAAGAACATCGGAGAAATAAAGCCTGAGGATTCAATATAATATCCGGTTTTGTCAAAGATCATATAGAGACCGGATATTCTTTTTTCTTCGTTTAATTCTATTGCAAACGCCGATCTTTCGGCTGTTTTTATTCTCGCAAAGATCTCTTCCGCTTCGCCGAGGTCGGTAACAGTTGCATATTCTACCTTGTCGTTTTCTTCGGATTCCTCAGCTATCTCCGCAGGAAATTTCTTTAAGAGGGAATTAAGCTCCAGCTCTTTTGCCTTTTCGTATGCTTCGTTTGTGAAAAGTGTTTCGAATTTGCATTCATCCGGATCAAACTCTATGTCACTTTCCGTGTTGATGGTGGCCAGGGTGTGGCTTAGCTCTGCCATATCAAAGTTTTGCTCTAAGGATTCCCTTATGCTCTTTTTAGTTACCTCTTCAATATGGGATTTCAGGTTTTCGATGGTCTTGTATTTTACTATGAGCTCTGCTGCGGTCTTTGTGCCGATCCTGGGAACACCGGGGATGTTATCCGATTTATCGCCCTCCAAGGCCTTAAGCTCGATTATCCCTTTGGGTTCAACCTGATAGTCGCGAAGGACATCCTCCGGATAATATGATATGACGCTTGTTTCCCCCTTAACGGTCTTGGGAAGAAGCATCTTCGTCTTTTCGGTAACCAGCTGAAGAAGGTCACGGTCTCCCGAAAGGATCGTGCTTTCAATACCAAGGTTTTCGGCCCTGTTTGCTACCGTACCGATTATGTCGTCGGCTTCAAGACCGGGCTTTGATATCACGGTTACGCCCATGCTTATTAAAAGCTCCTTTATCAGAGGAACCTGTTCTTTTAATTCGTCGGGCATTGCGTGTCTTGTACCCTTGTATTCTTTAAATAATTCATGTCTGAAGGTGGGTGCGTGCTCATCAAAGGCACAGAGAAGGTGATCGGGTTTTTCGTCAGCTATTATTTTCGAAATGATGTTTATAAAGCCGAGGACAGCACCGGTGTGTACACCTTTGGAATTAGTGAGATCGGGCATCCCGTAAAAGGCCCTGTTTAAAATACTGTGACCGTCGATCAGTAAAATTTTAGATGCCATAAATCCTCCGTTTAACCCAATATATATAAGAATAAGCAGACCGTAAGCATCAGCATGGCCACGCCCTTTATCAAAAAGCCAAAGCCTTCTATACGTTCCTTATTCATCAGTCTTTCTTCGCTTTTTTCGATGCGCTCGTTCATTATGCGCACCAGATCCACAGTGTCGCCGTTCTCTAAGATACTTAAGCCTCCTTCAAGAAGGAATCGTATCTCAAGCTCATCCTTACATTCACTGCAGGTATTGATATGATCCACGAACTTTTTAAGCTCCTTGTAGGAAAGCCTGTCTTCAAGATAGGGCTGCATCAGGCTTTCTATCTCCTTGCATTCCTCTGTCATGCTTCTTCCTCTTCTGATCCGGATTCAATGCTTGTAAATGAGAAGGTCTCCACATCGAAAAGCCCCATATCGGTGAGCTTCAGTTTCGGTATAACCGGCAGAGACATGAAGCAGAGTGTCATAAAGGGTTCTACGCTGTCATGTATCTTCAGCTTTTTGTGTGCAAGTATATGGGCTTCTCCGAGAAGCCTGTCAAAGCTCTCCGCATCCATATCCGTCATAAGTCCGGCGATGGGCAGCGGGATGGATGAGATGACCTCACCCTTATGGACGAGAGTCATTCCGCCCTTCATCCTTATGATCTCGTTTACTGCGGTTTCCATATATTTATCGTCTGTTCCGGCAACAATGATATTGTGCGAGTCATGTGCTACGGAGATCGCACAGGCACCGTCCTTTATTCCGTAGCCTCCGAGGAGGGCCACGCCAACGTTTCCGAGCCCCTTATGCCTTTCAACAACAGCAAGCTTTACGATATCTACTTTTTTGTTGTATTTAAAATCACCGTCTTTTGTAAGCTCTATTTTGTTTATATCTTTTCCTGTAAGCACTCCGCCTATCATTACGTCGATGACCTTGACTTTATTGCTTTTAAGCTTCAGCTTGAATCTGTCGGCACTGAAGTCCTTAACATGAACGGAGCTTGCTACCGCACTCGGATCCACTCGTTTTACTTCTTCGAGATACTTGTGATTTTTAGCAACCATGCGGCCGTCTATCATTACACTCGAAACATTGAAGTCACGAAGATTATTAAAGAATACGAGATTTGCGCGTTTTCCGGGTGATATCGAGCCTACGTCATCGAGATTAAAACACTCTGCGGCATTTAAGGTCGCCATTCTTATCGCATTTACCGGCTCTATTCCTTTTTTTACACAGATCCTTAAAAGCCCGTCTATATGACCTTCGGTAAATATCGTATGTACCTGACGGTCATCGGAGCAGAGAAGTACTCTTCTGTAATTGGATTCGTCTACTCCGGAAGCAAGCCTTTCAAGGTCTTGACAGGCTGAACCCTGGCGGAGTAATACATACATACCTCCCGATATCCTCTGTTTCATTTCCTGGATCGTACTGCATTCGTGATCCGTTTTTATTCCTGCTGCCATATATGCATTCAGGCCCTTGCCGACAAGGCCCGGTGAATGACCGTCTATAACACGCCTGTCTTCACGTGCGGCCATGATCTTGTTGATGCATTCGTCGTCGTTATTTACCACTCCCACTGCATTCATGAATTCTGCAAGACCCAATACCCCGTCACCGAAGTCTTCGAATATCTTCTTTATATCTTCTGCGTTTAATACCGCACCGGCATTTTCAAAGGGTGTTGAGGGTACGCAGGACGGAACCATATATCTTATATCAAGTGCTGTGTTTTCTGCAGCTTCGCACATGTATTTAAGCCCTTCTACTCCGCATACATTGACTATCTCATGCGGGTCTGCGATTATGGTAGTTGTTCCGCAGGGTACCGAGAGCCTTCCGAATTCTTCCGGTGTCATATAGGAGGATTCGATATGGATGTGACTGTCAATAAAGCCGGGGCTTACATAGTAGCCTCGCGCGTCAATTGTTTTTTCCCCCGAATATTCACCAATACCGGCAATATAGCCGTCAGCGACGGCTATATCCCCGGTTATAACATTTCCTGAAAATACGTCTATGATCTTTGCTCCGGTAATGACGATGTCTGCAGGCTTTCTTCCTGCTGCTACATCAATGAGGTTTTTTAACTTTTCTTTGTTCAATTAAGACCTCCGTATGATTTTTGTCTATGTTGGCCGGAGCCTTATTGGAAATTAAATACCAGCGCAAGCACTCTGCACATAAACAATATAAACAATACCCACATAACTACGCTTACATCCTTTGCTTTGCCTGTGAATATTTTGATCAGCGTCCAAACGATTATTGCAAGCATGATACCTGTTGAGATCGATGCAGAAAGAGGTATCATGATCATTGCAAGATATGCTCCTGCCACGTCTCCCAAATCCGATTCATAGTCTATCTTTTTTGCCGATGAGATCATAAGCATTCCTACATAGATGAGTGCAGGTGTTGTTGCAAATGAGGGTACTGCCAGAAACAGCGGGCTTAAGAAGATCGATATCAGGAAAAGGAAGCCTGTTGTGATAGCTGTCAGTCCTGTTCTTCCGCCTTCGGATACTCCGGCTGATGATTCTACAAAGCTTGTTATTGTAGATGTTCCGAGACAGGCTCCTATAACGGTTCCTATTGAATCAGCAAGAAATACCTGACCGATCCTTGGAAGCTTTCCTTCTTTATCCAGAAGGTTTGCCTTGTCTGCCACACCTATTACTGTTCCTACGGTGTCAAACAGATCGACGTATAATAAGCTTACAAGTATTGCTATGAATTGAATAATGTGTGTTGCTGCCCATTCGAAATTAAAGTGGAATGCGGTTTCCGAAAGCCCGGAAAAGTCTAATCCTCCCGTGAATGAAGGGAATACGCTGTATACGCCGCTTTCAACGTCTACTACATACCAGCCTGTGCTTTCAGCAATCATTCCGAGTACCCAGGTGATGATTATTCCGAGTAATACGGAACCTTTTACTTTGTAATGTGAAAGGATCACGATAATGACAAATCCCAATAGAGCGAGTGCTACTTCGGGACTTGCAAGATTTCCGAGCCCGATAGTTGTTCCTTCATTCGGCACTACGATCTTTGCTGCTGTAAGTCCGAGGAATGCTATAAATATTCCCAGTCCTGCTGTTATTCCGAATTTCAGATTCTGAGGTATTCCGTTTATGATCTGCTCTCTTGCTTTTATAAGAGATAAGATGATGAAGATCACACCTTCTACAAATACTGCCGTTAATGCTACAGTAAATGCGTTTGCTTCTCCGCCCAGTTCTCCTAAACATACCGTGTATGCGAAGTATGCGTTTATTCCCATTCCGGCTGACAGTGCTATGGGATAGTTTGCAAGTATCCCCATTATAAAAGTAGCAGCGGCACTGGCTATGGCTGTTGCCAGAAATACACCGTTCCTGTTCATAACGTTTCCGAGGATGGTCGGGTTTACTGCGAGGATATAGGCCATTGCGAGGAAGGTTGTTATTCCTGCGATGACTTCTGTTTTTACGTTGGTATTGTTTTCTTTCAGGTGAAATACTCTTTCTAACATAGCCCCTCCTAATTTATATAATTTTTATAGGTTTTACATCTTGTTTATTATAGCAATTTAGGATTTTTGTTTCAATAATAACCTTCAATCCGGTCAATGCATTAAATAGCAATTCAATCCCAAACAACTCACCTCCTCTTTATCCCCTTCTCCATATAATACCTCTCCTTTTCCGCATACATATCCTGATCGGCCCTATGTTCAAGCTCATCAATAGACACTTCAGGATTATCCTTAAAAGCAGCATACCCAACCGAAACTGCAAGAAATTCATTATAAACCCCATGCCACTCGTCAGCCTTTCTCTTAATATCTTTCCGTAACCCCTCCGGATCAGAATGATTCACAATAGCCATAAACTCATCTCCACCTGTCCTGTAAGCCTTACCCCTGTTCCCGACTGTTAGTGCAAGACAGTTTGCGGCACCCTTTATCAGCTCATCTCCCGCAGCATGACCTTTGGTATCATTTACGGTTTTCAGCCCGTTCACATCGATCGAGAACAAAACAAAATCTTCTATCAGCTTCTTCTGTGCAAGCCTTGACCGGATTGTTTTTATATTTGTGAAGGTCATAAAGGATTCAACCTGATCAGGCATCACCTGCATTTTGATTTGTTGTGCCATTAGCGTATGGCTCTGTGCATTAAGATCAATGCCATATGTTTTATGTTCCTCATCCCTGAGGGACGTTTCTGTATTATTGACAAAATCGATCAGATTGACGTTATCATATTGCCCTGTTTAACAAAATATTGAATCTTTAAATCCACCTCCAAAAATGATATACTGATAATTACCCTTATGAGAAGAATCCAATTCATTCAGATACAGGAGGAAAACCATGAAAAGCGGAGCAGGCGCAGGAGTATTTAAGGCCAAAAAGAAAAACGGTACCGAATATTACAGAGCATCACTTACATATAAAGGAAAGCATATTTCCCTCGGAAGCCGCGATACCCTCGAAGAAGCTAACAGGCTGTACAGAGAGGCCCATACCCTCCTTCATTCCGACCTTTTCGTTACCGATTACACCGATGACTGCGCACTGTCCTTCGACAAATGGGTAATCCTTGTAAACGTGCGTGATAACGGTGTATATATCAAAAACCCCATATATTTAAGCAAGCGGTTCTTTTCGTATTTTTTAAATCCCCAGACGGAATTAAAATTCGACAACGAAGATCTGTTCTTCTATTCTATCCATAAGATCCAGGTCCGAGGGGGACATCTCTTCTGTGAGAACTTCGGTGCACAGATGAACCTGAAGGCACGTTACGGCATACGTCCCTACGCCGTTGCCGGGAAGGATTATTTTTTCATTAACGGTGATGACACGGATTACAGATATGCAAACATTGAGGTAGTTAACAATTATCACGGCGTAACTGAGCAGGTTAATTCCCGTCTCAAAAAAAGCTATATTGCCAAAATACACATAAACGGGGTTTACCAGCTTGGCACCTATGCCTCGGCTGAAGAAGCTGCCATAGCATATAATAAGGCCGTGGATCTTTTATCGCACACAAAGATAAAAAAGCCCGGTATGCCCACAAATTATATAGAAGATCTCTCCCCTTCCGATTACGCCCATATTTATACGGATGTAGTTCTATCCGAAAGCTACCTGAATTATCTTAAGGAAAACGCATAAGCTGAACATACAAATAAAATAAGCCACTTCGGAATTTTGAACATTCTCCGAAGTGGCTTTTTTATTCTCTGATTTAAAATTTACTGATCAACTGTGAGAGATCTTGGGCGGAGCAACAAAGCCATTTGAATTTCCAGAATCCATTCTGCCTGCTCCTGCGCTTAAGCTTGCCTGCATATTCCGAGGACTTCCGGATGTAACAGTTGTGGTTGAAGAGCTCTCTCCTGCAAGACCTGCACCTGCTGCGATGGTAACCGTCTTTGTCTTTGAAGATGAAAGACCTCCGCTGACTTCTTCGAGTAACTCATCATCAATCTTGTGATTATTCATAAATAAAACCTCCTTAAAATACAATGTGATCAAGTGATTTTTACCACTCAACTAATTATACGATAGAAAAACCACAAGGGCTAATAAAAATAATAAATTAATCAACCCTCTGTCTTTCAACCATCTCGGCAAACTTTCCGCCAAGAGCGATCAGCTCGTCATAAGTACCGTCTTCAACGATCTTTCCGCCTTCCAGCATTATTATACGATCGCAGTTTTTTATGGTCGAAAGGCGGTGCGCAATAACAATCCTCGTACATTTCATTTTATCCAATGCTTCCGAAACCTTTTTCTGTGTTATATTGTCGAGGGCACTTGTAGCCTCGTCAAACATAAGTACCTTTGGCTTTGGAGCCACCGCTCTTGCAATAAGAAGCCTCTGTTTCTGACCTCCGGATACACCGCCGGCACCCTCGGATATAAGTGTGTGCATCTTCATCGGCATGCGCCTGATATCGTCGGCAACACCTGCGATCTCAGCTGCCTCCCAGGCCTCTTCCTGGCTGAGCCTCGGATCCGTAATAACTATATTTGAATAAATGCTCCCCGAGAACAGTTTTCCGTTCTGGATAACGGTACCGATCTTTCTTCTCAAGGATTTAAGGTCAATCGTATTGATATCCCTGCCGTCATAATATACCGCACCTTTAATAGGTGTTTCAAAGCCCAGAAGCAGACGCATAAGCGTTGATTTACCGCAGCCCGTCTTTCCGACTATAGCCACATAGGAATTGGCATCTATCTTAAGAGAAAGATTATCCAGAACCATCGGCATATCATCATTATATCTGAAGGAAACATTATTAAGCTCAATTCGTCCGGATATTCTGGTAACAATATCCTTGTTACCGGTCTCTTCAGGCTCGGCATCGAGGATAGGCTTTGCCATTTCCATGGTCGGCTTGATAGAAGCTGCCGTAAGAGCAATTCCCGCAAGTGACATGAACGCACCGCTTACCATACCGTAGGCAGTCTGAAAAGCATAATAGTCGGCAACCGAAACCTTAGTCTTTATCGCAAAGAAATACATTACAATGGTACCCACCAGAGAAATAGCCGTTGTTATGATCTGGTTGATCTTTATGAACATCGGAGGATTATATGTGATCTCGATATTCTGTGTATAAAGCTCGCCCCACCTTGCAAAGGCCCTCATCTCCGCTCCTGCAAGACGTATCTTCTGAATGCCGGTGATCATAGCAAAGGACATACCGGATTGCTTGGCTGAAAGCTCCATGGACCTTTTGGTCAGGCCTATCTGTGCGAGAGTTGCAACAACCGAGAAGATAACGGTAGCAAGTGTGACCATTATGGCAGGTATAAGAAGTCCGGGTGCAAAAGAAAATATCTGCGTAATATATATCAGTGAAAATACCGAACTTATACCTGTATTTAATACCGTATTTATAATGGTGGTACACAGATTACCAACATAATGGGTTCTTTCGTTCAATTCACCGGATGAATACTGTCTGTAAAACGAGGGTTTCAGGCTCATAACCCTCATCATTGCGGCAGCTTCAACATTAAGCGAGATACCGAGGTTGATCTTTGAATTCATAAGCGTCTGTATGGTACCAAACATTTGAGACGATACCTGAACGGACAATATGAATATCATCGTTGCAATAAGTCCGGATATGCTTTTTGAATTAAGCACATCCGAAAACAGTATCTTGTTCAGATACGGAAGAAGCATACCTACTAAAGTGGTAATCCCCATAAATGCGATCACAACTGCAAGATCGGTAACTCTTATGCGCTCGATGGCATATATAAGCAGATCCTTAACCGACATTTTTCTTTGCGGAAACGGACGGTAAAAAGCGATCGCTTCATCATCCAAAAGCTGCTCATTGGATGAATTGATCACAATTTTTTTATTCTCTGAAAAATCACAGTAATAATAGCTTTTAAATCCATGCGGCACCAAAACCACAAGATTTCCGGTTTCCTTAACCGTGCCGAGCATTGCCCCAATGGCATTCTTATACCAGCCCTTTGTGAGCTTTACGTTTCTTCTCATAAGCCCCGAAGGACGAATGATATAATCGATCCTTTCGGCCGGATCCTCTATCTCTTCAGGTACATCAACCTTTTTGATATTGTAAAACCCGAGGATCTCTTCCATTGCGGCTACGGCAACCTTACTCTTATTATAAGCATCAAGAACCTTTTTCCCCATTATGGCATTGCCCATATCGCGGAAAACATCAGAAAACTGCTGCCTGTCTTTATCTTTTCTTTCTTTTATCTGTTCATCAAACCAATTTCCCATATTTTACTCGCTTGTAACAAGATTTTTGTAGTATCCGTCTTTCGCAAAAAGTTCATCATGTGTTCCCCTCTCAACCACATCACCGTGATCGAGAACAATGATCTCATCGCAGTCCCTTATCGTGGAAAGCCTGTGTGCAACGACTATACAGGTTATACCTCTGTCATTTATGGCTTTAATGACCTCATATTCCGTCTTGGCATCAAGTGCGCTGGTTGCCTCGTCCAGAATGATAATGGTAGGATCCTGGGCCAGAACTCTTGCTATCTCAAGCCTCTGTCTCTGACCTCCCGAGAAATCCTTACCGCCCTCACTGATCTTATAATTGTAGCCGCCCGGCCTCTGCATGATGTCCTCATGAATATTGGCATCTCTGGCCGCAAGAATAACCTCGAAATCCTTTATGGTCGTATCCCACATCTTAATATTGTTGGATATTGTGTCTTCAAACAGTATGATATCCTGATCCACAACCGCAACGGAACCCGTAAACACATTTCTGTCGATATCCCCGATACGCTTTCCGTCGAAGGTTATCTCCCCGCTCCAGGGCTTGTTGAGTCCGCTTATCAGCTTGGATATGGTTGACTTTCCGCAGCCTGACGAGCCTACAAGTGCGATCTTCTGACCGGTCTTCACGTTAAGATTGAAATTTTTGATAAGAGGCTCTCCAAGGGGTGAATAGCCAAAGGTAATATCCTTAAGACAGAAATTGCCGGTAAGCTTGCCGTATTCACCGGCAACAGCCTTTTCTTCGAGAGGATCTGTGTCTTCAGGGTATTGAAGGACATCCTCCACCCTTTCCATATCGGTTCTCATTTCCTGAAGTGTCTGACCCGCACTGATAAGTGATGAAACAGGTGCCATAAATGAAGCCAGAAAGCCGGTAAAGGCAGTAAGCATACCTATTGTGAACTCTCCGTGGATGATAAGTACTACTCCTGCGAAGGTAACAAATGCATCCAGCAGCATATTTATCATCGTGGGAAGGATACCGAAATAGCTGTTTATCTCTGAAAACTTAACATTCTGTGCATTCGCACTGGCCTGAAAGCCTGACCACCTCTCAAAAAATCCGTCCTCGGCTCCGCTTGCCTTTATGGTTTCAACCATCTCTATTCCGGAAAGTGTAACACCTTCGAGATTTCCCGAATCACGTGACAATGCCCTTGTTATATTTACCCTCTTTTTTGAAATGACTCTCGATAATATGAAGTTCATAACAACAGCCATTATACCGATAAGCGTAAGGAAGGGGCTGTACCTTATCAAAACGACAAGATAAAAGATCATCATAACACTGTCCAGAAACAGCGGTGCCAGCGTATTTATGAGGGAATTTGCAATGGTTTCATTGGTTCCCATCCTGTTCATCAGATCACCGGCCATTCTCTGGCTGAAGAAATCCATCGGAAGACACAGAAGCTTCCACATATATTCCGTAGTGGAAACAACCGCCATTTTTCCGTTGATCCTTAAGGAGAAAATAACATTTATGGCACTGGCTATTATCTGAACAGCGGCAAAAACGGATAGGCCTATAATAAAGGGATAAAACCAGTCGGGATTATACCCTGTTAACAGTTCATCATAAAAAATCCTGTTAAACCCGACATTGACAAGCTCCATAAGAGAAGTGATGACGGATGTCAGGATCACAAAGGCAAAGGCTATGCCGGTACCCTTGAGCCTCTTTTTGGCAAAATCCAGCATACTCTTCGGCTTTCCTTCTCTTACAAAGTTTTCACCGGGTTCAAACATCATACAGATGCCCGTATATTTATCGGCAAACTGATCGATCTGTATTTTCACATTTCCTTTGGCCGGATCGTTTATTACGGCATAATCACCCTTGAAACCGTCCAGAACAACGAAATGGTCGAAACCCCAGTGTATGATGCAGGGGAAGGTTGCCTCCTTCTGCAGGTCCTCCACTTCAAATCTGTATGCATCACAAATAAGCCCGTAATGCTCTGCAGCAAGATACATATTCTTTGCATTGGAGCCATCACGGGAAACACCGCAATCTCGTCTTACCTGTTCAAGAGGTATCCATTTATCGTAGTATGACAATATCATCGTAAGGGAAGCAGCTCCGCACTCCAGAGCCTCCATCTGCATTATGACCGGAACCTTTGCCACACGTCCCTTAACCGGAGAATTAAGCTTCTTTTTCACATTAAGACCCTTCCTAATTTATAACATAGCTGATAGGATGCACATATGTCACACTTCCGTCAGGTAACGTTCTCGAAATTGTTCCGAAGTATGCCCATGCAAAAAAACCTATGAGAAGAACTATGATACCCGCAAGGAGTATCCATACCGTAGGGGTTGTGACCCTGATATATTCATCCAGCTTCTCGGGTGAATTGATCTTGTCTTCCGCTCTTTTACTGAATAAGGATTCACTCATAATACTACCTTCCCAAAAATTATTATTTTAACCTTATATGACCTGATTTAATTTTGCTATAAGATCCTCTCTTTTAACTGGTTTTAAAAGGAACCCGCTCGGATGAAGTGACAGACAGTTCATAACCATCTGCTTATCCGAATTACCCGTAAGAAAGACCACAGGTACCTTACGGCCGTTCTCCATGTTTCTTATGATCTGCAGTGTCTGCGCTCCGTTAAGATCCGGCATGAAACAGTCTAAAAGTATACAGTCGGGAACCTGCTTTTCAAGAAACTTAACCGCAAGCCTCCCGCTTTTAACGCTGGTCACCTTAAATTTATCCTCTATATAGGTCCTGATGGTCTTCAATGCGGTTACATCATCATCTACAACCAGAATATGCTTCTGCCTGTCGGAAGCCTCTATCATCCTGTCGATTATCAAACGGATATCCTTAATGGAAGCTGAAATATCCACCTGAAAATCCTGCTTGGGCTCAACATTCTGCTCAAAAATAATCCTGTCATCCTCATCGGATATCAAAAGAAGCGGCAGCTCCGCAAATGCATCATCTTCTCTCAGATCCATAAGTGAAAAAAGCTTCTGACGCCTTATGGCCTCAACGTAAACCACTATACAATCCGGAACAAAACCTCCGAGAGAGGATTTCATGTTCATATCGGAACTTAAAATAGAGGTCACATGATATTGTCCCTGAAGACTTTTTTCCAGCTCCTTCAGTGCCCCGGTTTTTGTTGATACAAGTAAAACTCTGTCCATCTCATTTCCCCATTAAAATTTGGTATATATTATAATTATCGATCAGCCTTCCATTTTTCCAGCTCATCGTATAATTCTCCGTATGTGCTTTTATTGCTTTCAAGCACGGATGCAGTAGCAGCTGCGAACGGCCCGAGGTCCGGCGAATTAACTATCATTCCGGCCTTTTCCAGATCGTCCGTAAGCGATTCGGTCTGCTCTCTGTTCAGCGTTCTGTCAGACTGGGCGGAATTAAGCGCTGCTTCCTGTATTATCTTTTTCTGTTCCTCCGAAAACTTCTGCCACATTGACTCGGATATTGTAAAGCACATTCCCGAATAAATATGATTGGTTATGGAAAGGTATTTCTGAACCTCGTAAAGC
Organism: Lachnospiraceae bacterium; assembly: GCA_024691015.1. Taxonomy (GTDB): domain Bacteria; phylum Bacillota; class Clostridia; order Lachnospirales; family Lachnospiraceae; genus NK4A144. The sequence continues at coordinate 2,122 of JAILOD010000177.1, read as the reverse complement.
TTGTTATTGTATATTACCGGGATCGGGTTTTCCTGTGCATCATAGGTTCCCTGTCTAAGTGCCGGATAAAGCTCTGCGAAGGAAAGCGGCTGCGGGTTGGCCCCCAATGCAGTCATTGTAGCCATTATCATCGGATTCTCAGGTGTTCGTATCACGAGCCCCTTCATGTCCTCCGGCGTTTCGATCGGATGCTTGGAATTGGTAACGCATCTGAAACCGTTACAATAGTGAGCAAGCACTCTCATATTATTCTTTACCAGCAGCTCTTCAGCCTTTGCCTCAACATTGCTGTCCATAAATGCCCAGGCGGTATCAAAATCATCAAAAAGGAAGGGCATTGCCGATATTCCCATTTTGGGTTCGTAGGTCGCAAAGTTTGAAGCATCGGTAATAATGATGTCAACTTTCTTTGAATCAATTGCCATCGCATCAATAAGAGCGGCATCTCCCCCAAGCTGACCGGAAGGATAAACCATAGCGCTTATGGCGCCGTTAGTCTTTTCGGATATCTCTTTGGCAAACTCCTGTGCAGCAATATTTCTCGGATCCTGATCCCCCGTGGATACTCCGATCTTTAATACCACGTTCTCAGCCTGAACTGCCTCATTCTTTGAACCACAGCCCGATAACATAACCACTGCCAACCCGATCGTTAAAAGAACAGAAATATACTTTTTCATGAATTACCCCCTTAATTAACTCTGAATTTCTCCTCATCATAAAACTGCATTTTTCTTTTTACATCCTCCATGCAGGACTCCACCTTTTTTGGAGGTATATCTGCAAAGATCCTTACCAGTTCATCGTCTAACTGTGTCCCGGAAACAAGCTTTAATTCGTCTATGGCATCATAGTACGAATAAGACGGCTTGTATGAACGTGACATCGTGATGGCCGAATATGTATCGGCTACTGCTATCATTCTGGATGCCAAAGGGATCTGTTCCCCTTTCAGTTTATAATATCCCCTTCCGTCTACCCTTTCATGGTGATATTTTACCCAGTCGTAAATACAATCAAAGGTTCCGGCGGTTTTAAGTATGCTTACGCCGATCTCGGGATGCTTTTTCATATATTCCCATTCGTTTTCTTCAAGCTTTCCCGATTTGTTAAGTATTTTTCTTGAAATCCCCAGCTTTCCGATATCGAGAAGAAGCGAAGCATATTTCAGATTGTGCGAATTTATCTTTATTTTCAGATTATACGGCAGATAATCATATAAAAGCATTGTAAGGTTGTGTACGTGCAGTGAATGACCGTCCAAATTGAAATCACCGACCTCTATGACACCTACCAGCATCTCCAAAATCTTTACCGACCTGTCTTCAACTGCTCTCATAAGAGCTACTGCCCATTTAAACACTATCAGAACAACAATGCTTATACTCAGATAAGCTACAGCCCTTAATATATCGTTTATCTGACTTCCAAGCATATACACGCCGACTCCGGCTATTAACAAAAGCACGATCAGTACGACCGTGCTGCATAGCCTGTGTAAAGGGCTTAATTCTATACCTACATTCTTTTTTATAAAGAAGAGGTAAAAAACCCAGGCTGCAACCGCAAAATTAATAATTATACCTATGAAGATCAGAAAATATGAAACATCACCCATTATGATACACCTCCTCCCGTTTTTTGGAAGAAGTTTATCTGATTCTTTCCTGCACGCTTTGACTCATATAAAGCCGCATCAGCCTGCGAATAAGCTGTATCTATATCATTATCACCGGGTAATATCTCTGTAACTCCAAACGAGGCCTTTATTCCATGAAGGTCTCCCAATTTAACTTCATTAAGACACTGAAGTACGTTTGTAAGAAACGCTTCAACATCCTCTCTGCCATTCTTGCCACGGACCAGAACTATGAATTCGTCACCGCCAAGCCTTCCGGCAAAGCTGAGCTTTTCGGCAATGGCCCTTTCTGTAAATGACCATTTTTCCCTGAATTCAATATGCATAGAATCTATTATGGTATTTCCGGTTATCTGTATGGCCTTATCGCCCATCTGATGTCCAAGCTTATCGTTTATCTGTTTAAAACCGTCAAGATCTATAAGGCAGATAGCAAGGTATTCATCATGCGGCTGCTTTATGATGGAGCCCGCAAGAGAAAAG
>JAILOD010000156.1 GCA_024691015.1 Lachnospiraceae bacterium | reverse complement strand
GCAGTAAGAACAACATCATTTTTGTCAGCATAAACGTTAAGCGGTCTGATATTAAATGATGTGAATAATATTGAAATAACAAGGAGCAGTGAAAAGATCGAACCGTATCTTTTATTCATCATCTTCACCTCCCTCGTCCTTTACGGAACCAGCTTCGGATAACTCCGTGTTCTCTTCATCCTGCTGGTATGATTCCTCGTCCTCTTTGTAATCATCATATGTATTGATTTCACCGGAATCGTCCTTTTCGGGAGAAGCTTCTCCCCTTATCAAACCGAGATCCATATCTCCGTCCATGATTCCGTTAAAGGAACCTGTAAGATAGCCGTTAAAATAACCTCTGACGGTGCCGTTCACATAGTTATATGCCTTTCCTTTAAGCGGATTACCTACTCCCTGAACATTTGTCGATATCTCAAATGAAGTCTTATCGATCAGAGGATCAAAGAAATACAAAAGCAGCGGAAGAACACTCATTACAAGTATGATCGAAGTGATCGTTCCTCTGCAGAGTGCGATACCAAGCTGTGCGATAACTGCATTACTGGTCATATTTCCGATAAGTCCGCCACAGACAGACATGATAGAACCGCTGGTAAGAACCGTTGGGAATGATTCGTTAAGACTCTTTATAACGGCATCTCTCTTGCTCGGAAGTTCTTTTCTTAACGCAAGATATCTGTTGGTGATAACGATAGCGTAATCGATGGTAGCTCCCATCTGAATTGAACTTACGATCAGATAACACAGGAAGAACATGCCCTTATTGGTAAGATACGGGATTGAAAAGTTGATCCATATACTGCCCTGAATGGTAAGCAGGAGCACAAAAGGAAGTCCTGCCGACTGAAAGGTAAACAAAAGGATTATACCTACAAAAAGTGCTGTTAGAACACTTATAAGCGTATTATCGTGACTGAAGGATCTCGAAAGATCATAGTTGCTGGTAGGATTACCCACAACATAGATCTTTTCCTTATAATACTTCTGGGCAATATCTCTTACGTGGTCAATATTGTTAAAGGTTTCCTGACCTTCGGGTTTCCCGTTCATTATAAATATGATTCTTGAATGAGTTTCGCTTTCGGTCTGTTTTCTACCGTCATCCACGGCCTTGTGAATATCATCGAGATCTTCACTCTGTTTGTCCGAAAGATTAATGGCTCCCTTTTCCTTCTGCTCGTATATGTAGTCTATAAGATTAAGGATTGAAACCTTATATGTGTCGATACCGTCAATAAAGGCTCCGTATGCCTCGTTATCCTGTGCGTAAGCAGTATAAAGAAGCTTCGAAAGCCCCACGTCGATCTCAGCGATCTCGGCGAACTGCCTTGGCGTTACCTCATCGGTAAGCTGATAATCACCGCTGTCACCAACCTCGGTATTTGCCAGCGCTGATACCTCGTTTACAAAGTCCTCCTGTTTAAGTTCTTTAATTATTGCCGCCTCTTTCTCATAATCACCAACCGGAAGAACTATGGCCATAACATTACCAAGCTCAAAGGTTTCTTCTATTCTTTCTTTTGCCTTTATATAATCCGTTTTCAATCTGGAATCGGGAGTAGTGTTATCAAAGATATAAGGACACTTTCCCGAATAATAGATACCGAAACCGATTACGGCAAAGAAAACCAGTGGTAAGATAAATCGCAGTTTAAACAGGATCTTACCGTATATGTTGATCTCAGGCACAAAGTTTTTATGCCTGGTCTTATCTATCTTATTTGCACCCATCATAATAAGAGAAGGCATGAACAGGAATACGGTGATCATACTGAAAAGAATGGCCTTAATGAGAACCAGACCAAGATCCTTTCCTATTCCGTACTGCATAAACAGGAGCGCCACCATACCCGAAACAGTGGTTAGCGAGCTCGAGGATATTTCAACAATACCTTTGCTGAGTGCCTGTATCATGGCCTCTCTGCTATCCTGCCCCATGTCCTTTTCTTCCATATATCTGTGGAAGAGGATGATGGCATAGTCAATGGCCAGAGCCAGCTGCAATATGGCATCTACCGCATTGGAAATATAGGAAATTGTACCGAATATGAAATTGGTACCTTTATTTAAGACCGCCGCCATAACAAACGTGGCAACGAAGATTGGAATCTCCATGTAGGTCTTGGATGTAAATATAAGAACGCCCAATATAACGATTGCGACGATCACGAGAATGAACTTGATCTCATTTATAAGCTCAGCCGAATCATCCTTGTCAACGGTGGTATATACATAATTATCATAACCGCTTACGTATTGACGCACCTCTGCTATAGCCTTCTGGGAAAGCTCGGTGTCTTCTTCCTCTTCAAAATGAAGTCTCATAAGTGCCGACGAATCCTTGTAATAATCCTCCAGCACCTTGTCATTTTTCTCAGCCTCCTCGGGATCATAAAAATCAACGCTGTCGATGCCGTCTATGTTTTCAAGCCCGTCAGCGATGATATATGCTCTGTCCAGTGTGATATTGGTAATAAGGACATAGGCCGTTCCGAAGGTGGTAAATTCATCCTCCATTATATCCACACCGATCCTTGTTTCGGTGGTTTCCGGAAGATACTCGGCCAGATCGTCTTCAACTCCTACTTTGGAGATAGAAGTTAGACAAAACAGAAATGCAATAATAAATAGAATGAAAAAACCTTTCCGTTTATCAACAATAAATTCGGAAAGCTTGTACATAAAACCGTTTGAATTATCCATTACAAAAGAGACTCCTTAGTTACTTGTTTACATAATAGCCCCTTTTTATGTAAAGTTCAAGTCCAAAAATTCTTAATTTCCTGCTTTTACAGCCGCCATAAAATCAATACAGGTGTTCTCCGTTACCGCTCTTTCCACATTGTAGATCACTCCCTCCGGAGTGGTGACAGTTTTGTTCCCCTTTTCATCCTCTCCCATTGTAAATCTCACAATCTCGAGAGAGCTGCTGTCCGTTATGGAATATCCGTCCTCACCTTCTGTTGCGCAAAGTCCCAATGCGTGAACGATCTTCGTTGCATCGGCAGATTCCGTAGCATAGAAAGCCTCCGACTTATCCTCAGTAAAGCTTAACGTTATCTGAGAGCCGTCCTCCGCCTTTCCGGTATAGCCCTCAATAAATTTATTACGAAGTTCCGAAAGGGTCATTCCGTATACCTTTTCTTCTTCGTCCGATGCAGCATTTATTACCTCGACGGTCTCTTCTTCCTCTTCTTCCTTTTCTTCATCCTCGAAGATTTCCTCTTCTGCGATGAACTCCTGATCGTCTTCGTCATAAACGCTGAACTCTGCTTCCTTTTTACCACAGGAAGCAGAGAACATTGTCAGCACTAATAATATTGCCGTAAGTATATATTTTCTCATGTCTTTCAAACCTTTTCAGGCTCCGGATAATCCACCCCGAAGGTTTCAACCGTCATAGATGCGATCCTTTGTGTTTCCATCGGTTTATCCGAAAAGTCAGTCGGCACATCAGCTATCTTATCGATAATATCGAGACCTTCTATTACTTTTCCAAACGCTGCATACTCACCATCAAGATGCGGTGAGTTCTTATGCATTATAAAGAACTGCGAACCTGCGGAATCAGGTATCATTGTTCTCGCCATTGAGAGCACACCCTTTGTATGCTTTAAATCGTTTTTGAATCCGTTATTGGAAAACTCTCCCTTTATCTCGTAACCGGGACCTCCCATGCCTGTTCCTTCGGGATCTCCTCCCTGAAGCATAAAGCCCTTTATTACTCTGTGAAAGATTACTCCGTCATAAAATTTCTTATTTATAAGAGAAATAAAATTATTTACCGTGTTTGGTGCGATTTCGGGATAAAGCTCTGCCTTCATCACATCACCGTTTTCCATTGTTATCGTTACTACAGGTTTTTCTGCCATGTCATTCTCCTTACTTTAATTCAAGTTCTTCAAAAGTATATCCGAAAGGACAATCGGGACTTTTCGTATACTTTATTGTAAAGCCCCTGCTCATTTCGTCAAGGCCCTTTGTTCCAAGGGTTCCGGTCACAACTGCATTCCCGTCCCTGTCTATATCAACCTTTTCAACCTCGGTGAAGGGTACTGCCTCTCCCCAGTCACCTGAGTTATAAACGAGAAGTCCTTCTTCATCCTGCTCTCTAAGCTGCATAGCTTTATCCGCTGCAGAATCTCCGGCTGCAAGTGTTGCGCTTATAAATGAAAATACTCCGTCGGGTGTTAATTTATATACTCCGTTTCCGGCCTCTACCGCTACAAGGAAGTAAGGATCATCTGATGCACACACTCCTGTTGTGATATCGAGTGCATCGACATTCATATCACTGCCCTTAATTACGGAATTGGAAGATATATCCACGCCTCCGCCGTATAC
>JAILOD010000223.1 GCA_024691015.1 Lachnospiraceae bacterium | reverse complement strand
GTACGCCATTATAAGCTCGGGTGTATCAAATACATTACCGGCTTCTAAACACCACGAAAAATATTCATCGTTTATTCCGGCAACAACCCTGGTTGACCCGGCCTGATCCTTTTCTATCTCAAACTTATGATTACCCGAATACATAAGCATGAGACCATAGCAGTCTCCGGAATTCTCGTTTGCTCCGTGATCGCATATGATCACAAACGGGTTCTCGTGATGGCTGCTCATCCCGCGTTTTGAACCGATTACCTTAATGTCCTGGGTAATCTTATTTCTGTTCACCCCGCGTTCCATGCAATGACGTCCGCTGAAATGGATCTCATCCCAGCTTCCGAACTGCAGGTCCAGCATACCTGATGCAGCCTTTTCAATTTTAAGATTTTTATCGCTGACATTTCTAAAACTGACGCGCCGCGTGATCACATCCTTATCATAAAAAACGGAATAATAAAGGTCTGCTTCAAGACCGATAACCCTGTCCTCCAAGGTGAGCTTAAGAGTAGTAACGTCATCATCATACACTCTTACGGACGGAAGCGGCAAAATATCCGGTTTTTCATTTAAAATCTCATGTGAGGCATATCTCAGATCACAGCTCTGACTGCCGTTTTCAGCTACAACCTTGATGGAACTTACCCGGTAGTCACCCACACCCGAGCCCGAATACTCCTGTGGCAGCACATCAACAGAACGTCCCCTGTCTTCTTTTGTTTCATAGGGATTTCCCGAAAAGCCCCTGTCGACACTTAAGATCCTGTAGCTCAGATCCGTATTGCCGGCAGGACGTCCGTAATAGTTATGAATGACCAGTCCGATATCATCCACCTTTATCTGATACTCACTGTTCTTTGTCAGAAGCCTGAACAGATTTTTTTCTTTTTCGTATACAACAGCCATCTCCCTAGTCCTTTCTAAGTCTTTTTTCCGATCGTTTAAGGTTTTATTTTACAATCTTGTTCTTCCCGTTGTTCTTTCCTCTGTAGAGCCTTCTGTCGGCGTCGTTTATCGCTTTTTCGAAATCTGCTATTTTGCTTTTTACGGCAAGCCCTATTGTTACCGTAAATGACACTTTCTTATCATCGAGCGTCGTTACATTGTTCCTGATCTTCTCTAAAATAGCTGACAGACTTTCAAATGCGATATTTTCATCCGTATCGGGCATGAACACGATGAATTCCTCTCCTCCCCATCTTACCGCGATATCAGTTTCATTTAAGGAGGCTTTAAGAATATCCGCCATACTGACAAGTGCCGCATCACCCAGCTTATGACCGTAGTTGTCGTTTATACTCTTGAAATTATCTATATCCATCATTGCGATCGCATATTTTCCTTTATAACTCTCATAATCATTGACATGCGCATAAAAGAAACGTCTGTTGTACAGACCTGTAAGCGGATCGTGGTCTATGCTGTACTGCAGAGCGGCCCTGTTTCTCTCCTGACCCTCAAGATACAGAAACGATACATACATCATGTTTATGAGTGCAACCAGAATATTGGAGAAAATAATGCAATATCTGATCTCATCATAATCTACCTGCGGACCGATCTTTATCATTATGTTGTCCGCATCGATAAAAAATATGATCACTGTGGTTATTATACCTACAAGCTGCAGTAGGAATATCTTTGTCTTTTTCCCGGATACAAGATGAGAAATGACACTTACCATTCCGAGAGGAAAATACATATACCCGAGATTTCCCGACAGCAGGAGCTCACTGAGGATCGAAAAACACATTATTTCAAAAAAAGCAATGACTATACTGCCGTCACTATCCTTGTAATGTGTAATAAGCAGGATGACGTAAATAAGACTGCTTATGGCATTAACCACGGCTACTGCCACAGACCCCATCTGCAGATAGAAAATAAACGAAATAATATGAACTGCAAGACAGGTGCTGAGAAACACCTTATTCTTAGCATTTGACAGAAATTTTAATATTTTTCCCACTAATATGCCCCGCAAAAACATAAAATCACAACTACACTAATTATAAAAAATCGCTCCTCTGCGGTCAATATATCTTCCAAACGGATATCTTTTCTCTTTCGTCATCGTTTTCAAACAGATCAGTGCAGTCTATATCCTCAACATGCTCTGTTCCTGCTTCATTTTCAAGACAATTAAGATATTCGGATGAAGGATAATAGAAGAATAGATAACGTTCTTTTGGGTTTACATAATTCTGTTCAATTATCTTTTTCAGAACCCTCATCATTATCTCACTTGAAAAAGGATTGAAGAAATAGAAACGATCTGCGTCTTCAGGAACTTCATATTCTTCGGCTTTGGTTAACATAAAACAGGATCGGTTCCCACTTACTGAGCCGATCCTGTTCTCTTCTGCTCTTTTAAAGAGACGTTCGTCGAATTCCACACCTATGCTTTTACATCTGTTCTGCCAGGACAGAAATAAGCCTACTCTTCCCTTACCACAGCCGTAATCGATAAGCAGATTCTTTTTTCCGATATAACCGGCAGCCGAAAGCCGTTCAAGCACAGCATACGGCGTAGGCTCATAAGGGTAATAGTATTCGTCTGCCTTAGTATCATCCCGTCCTCCGGTCCTGATTTTTAACAGCTTATCCCACTTATCCTCGGTGTTTTCCTGTATTTCTTTCATTAGTTATCATCCCTTGATCTAAGCGCCGGAATATGCATAAAGAGTATCCCAGAACCTGTTTTCATAATCCGCACAGTTCAAGAATATCTGTGTTAATTCGGCTTTAGTGCCTTTATCGATTCCATAAGCCATACGATCTACAATATCTATCCATCGCTTGTTTGCTAAAGTATACTCCCTGCTGCAATAAGAATCAAACCAGCTTTTGTAGTCCGATAAAGCAATCTCATCTTTATATTTCTTACTGACACTTTCTCCGATATATGCATAGCCCCAGGAGCACTGAAGCAGGGCCGTCAGCACATAGATGATCATCTTACCGTTAAGCTGAGACCTCATATACGCTCCATATTCTTTAAGAACGGGGCTTATAACCGACTCCCTTATGTCTGTATCCGTAACCCCAAGGCCCTTCATATTCGGCAGATGAACATCCCTTGTTTCATTTTCGGTCTGGGTTAAAGTGTCCTCTATAAAGGCCCTGATACCGGCTTCCTCCGCCTCCTCGCAGGCGCCTTTAAGAATCCCGATATAATCCGACAGATAAAGATAATCCTGCAGCATATAATTGCGAAACTTTATCACGGGCAATGTTCCCTTTGCCATTTCAACAACAAAGGGCTTACTGCAGGATAAATCCCATTTTGCCTTAACTTTTTCAAATAATTCTTCGGATAATAGCAATTTACACCTCTTTATTTTTCCGCTATTATTGCCACATAACCGCCGCTCTTATAGCCTTCCTGTACTTCTTCTACCTCTTCGTTGGTATACATCGGATTTTTAACAAGTGTCTGGTAAAAAGTGAACGACTTAAATCCAAGCTCCTTTAATACCCTGATCTTATCCTCTGAGGTATGCCACACTCCGGAATCCGCAAGTGCAAGAGGATAAGGACACTCCGGCATGGTATTTCTCAGATATTCGTGATCATATGTCTTAAGAGCAGATCCTAAAAGATACATAAACCCGAAAGCACTCTCCTTCGGAACATCCAGCAGGATGAGTTTTCCACCGGGCTTTATTGCCTTAAGACATTTTTCGTAAACGGGTTTTATATCCTTTATATAGCTTGAGCTTCCGTTAAAGTAAATAATATCATAGCTGTTGTCAGGCAGCTCCGCGTCCTCGATAAGACCGTATTTTATAACGTTTACTCCTCTTTTTTCGGCTATTTTTCCCATATCGGATGAAGGCTCGATACCTTCGATCCCCGATGCATCTATGTTGCTTTCGAACAAGCCGCTGCCACAACCTACTGACAGAAGCTTCTTCCCCGAAATATCTCCCAGTGCCTTCTTAAAAAGCTTAAGCTCACTCTCAAAAAGCTTATCGTTCTTCATAAACCACTCATCATATGAAGCGGCATATCCGTCAAATTTCTGTTTCATTTTATTTCCCCTCCAAGCAGATAATTGTGTGCAAGCGGCCCCGAACCTTTTCCGAGATCGAGCATAGCCGCAAGTGCTCCCGACAGGTAATCCTTTGCCTTTTTAACCGCATCATAAAGACTGTCACCTTTGGCAAGATTTGATGCTATAGCGCTGGATAAGGTGCAGCCTGTTCCATGTGTATTCGGATTGTCTATCCTCTTTCCCGTAAGCCAGACGGGCTTATCCATCTCTTTACCGTAAAGAACATCATTGGCATCGTTTATGCTGTGCCCGCCCTTTACCAGTGCCGCACAGCCATACCTGTCATATAGTGCATAAGCCGCCTTTTCCATGTCTTCTTCATTCTTAATAGCCATATCGGTTAATATCTCAGCCTCAGGAATGTTCGGCGTAATAACCGTTGAGATCGGAAGCAGCTTTGTCTTCAGCGTCTCTATCGCTTCCTCCTCGATAAGCCGGGCTCCGCTTGTTGCGACCATAACGGGATCCACAACAATATTTTTGGCCTTATACTTTACCAGCGCATCCGCTATAACTCTGATGAGCCCTGAAGATGCCACCATTCCGATCTTTACCGCATCCGGATATATATCCTCAAATACGGCATCGATCTGTTTTAATAAAAATTCGGGAGATACTTCCATTATCCCCGTTACGCCGGTGGTATTCTGCGCTGTCAGTGCGGTAATCGCACTCATCGCAAATACTTGATTCATGGTCATCGTTTTTATATCTGCCTGAATACCGGCGCCTCCGCTGGAATCTGATCCGGCGATCGTCAATGCTTTTCTCATAATGTCTCCTTTCTTCCTGCTATTACTGTTCCAAAAGCATTTACTTTTATATAGCGAAAAAAAGTGGTGCCCCCGATCTTCCGCTTTTATTTTAATTCCGGACTTTGTTTACCGGATTAGATTAAATATATTTCAACAACTCCCCCAAATCTTGAATATAAAGTCCTGCCATCTCCCTTAATCCCGCCTGGTCGCTCTCCCCCTTTTCATCATACATCCCGACGGTATAGTATCCGGCTTCTTGTGCGGTTTTTAATGCGTAAAGCGAATCCTCTATCACGCAGACCTCAGCCCTTTCAAGCTCCATACAAGCACAGGCGGCATCATAGATTTCAGGTGAATGCTTGCTCGATCCCACCTCTGAACTGGTAAATATCCTTTCGATATAGCTTAACAGTCCGTTTCTTCCAAGTGCCCTTTCTACAAGTTCTCTCGGGCTCGATGTAGCCGCCATGATACGTATCTTTTCCTGCGAAAGCCTCTTAAGCATTTCTTCCGCTCCGTTCTTTGCTCTTACTTCTTCAAAATAAAAATCCCGAAGCATTTTCTGAAGATCCTCTCCGATTTCTTCAGTGGATTCTTCAATGGCATAATTCTCCTTCAGGTACTCGGCTCCCTGCTCCATACTCATTGAAAACAAGGTCTTTGACAGGCCTTCCTCGGGAAGCTTCCCTATGCTTAAAAGATATCTTACTCCCAGATCCAGCCAGATCGACATCGAATCTAAGAGTACCCCGTCTATATCAAAAATGACCCCCTTAATATCGCTTCCGAACCTCATTATCCTTTCACCATCTTAATCGTCGTTTCCTTTAACAGAGCCGTTGCCTCTTTAATATTCTTCTGTCCGTAGATCGCGCTTATTACAGCGATACCGCACACGCCGCTACCCTTTAGCTCTATCGTATTTTCCCTTGTGATCCCTCCTATTGCCACCACGGGGATACTGACCGCCTTACAGATGGCCTTTAAGGTTTCAAAAGAAACATCATCCGCATCATCCTTTGATCCTGTCGGAAATACCGCTCCAACCCCAAGATAATCCGCGCCTCTTTCTTCGGCCCTCAAAGCCTGTTCAACAGTCTGTGCCGATACTCCGAGTATCTTATCCGGCCCTATAAGGGCTCTCACATCTCCGGCTTCCATATCGCTTTGCCCCACGTGAACTCCATCCGCATTCATCCTTACTGCAATGTCCACATTATCGTTTACAACAAATGGAACCTTATAATCCTGTGCCAGCTTTTGGAGTTCAACCGCTTCATTATAAAAGGCCTCATCATCCAGATTTTTTTCACGGAGTTGAAGGAAGGTTACGCCTCCCTCAAGCGATTCCTTTACAACCTCCATTAATGACCTGTCCCCAAGCCAGTGACGGTCTGTCACTGCATATAGCATGAGCTGTTCTGCAAGCTTCTCTCTCTCTTCTTCTCTCATTTTTGCTCCCTATCTTATCTCGAATTTTGCACCCTTGTTGAGTGTTTCGCCGTCCATATTGTATATTGCATCTATTATCCGATTACGGTAGGTTGAATTTCCGTCCGTGTCCATCATATATTTAAAACCTATCTCCCCCGCGAGTCCCATCGTGCAAACCGCAGCAGCAGCCGCCTCCAAAAGCCTGTCCGGATTTGCAACCTGGAAGGCCGTAAGCATTCCGGAAAGCTGGCAGCCGGTCCCCGTGATCCTCCCCATCTCTCCTCTGCCGTTTCTTATCACATAACATTTTTCCTTATCTGCGACAAGATCGATCGCACCGGTTATAGCGATTACGGAACCGGTCTTATCAGAGAGCTCCTTCACGAATCTTACCGCACTATCAAGGCTTTCCTCTGTCACCTCGTCTGCTACATCCGCATCAACACCCTTTGTCGTTCCGCTTCCGGAAGCTAAGGTCTTGATTTCCGAAATATTTCCCCTTATGGTGGTGAAGCTTATCTTCTCCATAAGCCCCAGGGCTGTATTGGTCCTTAAAGCAGACGCTCCTGCCCCTACAGGATCCAGAAGCACGATATGCTTTAATTCGTTGGCCCTTTTTCCGGCAATGTACATGGCTTTTATGGAGCTTTGATTAAGAGTTCCGATGTTGATGTTTAAGCCCCCGCAGATGCTTGTGATGTCCTCCACATCCTCGGGCTCGTCACTCATTATCGGGCTGCCTCCGCAGGCTAACAATACATTCGCCACATCATTTACCGTTACATAGTTGGTGATGTTATGAACCAGCGGCTTGTTTTTTCTTACATTTTCGATTATCTCTCCTAACATGATCTCCTCCATTATTATGATTTTGAAACCTGTTTAGAGTCTTCCGCGATCGATCAGGGAAGATACATTCACCCCTGTCCGTTAAGCAGGTCGTCGGTCGGCTTTAGCCGACAGATTTCATCTCGGTGACTCCGCGATATAAAAAATGCAGACATGCCAAAAAGACATATCTGCAGAGTTTCATCAAACAAATCCGCTATATCCCTACGTTGGCATTATCCAAATCAGGTTATGGGTCCGGGACGCACCTCCCGTTCTCAGCCTGTCTGCACAGGCTCCCCTTTTTTTGAAATTCTATCACTGAATGACTATCGTTGCAATAGTATAAACTGTTACTTTATTTCCTCCCCATTTTCGATTTTTGTTTATCCTTATACATCAGCTCATCCGCTCTTTTAAATACATCGTTTATGGACTTATCAATATCACTGTCATATACAGCCATTCCAACTGCGGCAGAATACTTCTCCCATTCCTGTCTCTCCGTAATCATTAATATATCAATCACAATTATAATTATCCACTATTTATTACATTTTCAGCCACCCGATTCCCGGACATAAAATACCCCCACCTTACTTTTGGGACAACGGTGGGGGTAAAATCAATATATTTATTTATATAACGACTCTGCCATTTCGGAAATGTTATCGGCTGACGTAAGAAGTTCTCTGATCGTCTTATCTATCTCGCCCATTTCCTCATTTTCTTCTTTTACGTCCTCGCTTATCTGCGCGATCTTTCCAAGCATATCATTCACGGAATCCCTCATGGAATTCAAGATGTCGCCGATCTGTGTCGTGGTTTCCTTTGTTGATTTTGAAAGGATCTGCACTTCCTCCGCAACAACCGCAAAGCCTTTTCCGGCTTCACCTGCACGCGCAGCCTCTATGCTGGCATTTAACGAGAGCAGGTTTGTCTGGTTTGCGATACCCTGAATACTGGTGATGATCCCCATTGACGCATCAACCGCATCCTCTATCTTCTTTGCTGACTCTGCGACATCTGTCTGCCTCTCGGCCATAGCGTTCATCTGTCCGGCAGCCTTATCAACGGTTCTTGAAATATCCGTAATACCACCCGTAAGACTTTCAATGCTCGGAGCCATCTGTTCCCTGAATCTTAAGAGATTCTTTTTCTCTTCCGTAATATCGAGGATCGTTCCTGCCGCCATTAACGGAGTAGTGCGGTCAGCCGACCAGGTAACGTGACTGGAGGACCTTACCCATACATATTCTCCGTTTTTATGTCTCATACGGTACTCCATATCAAATACGGTTTTGCCGCTGGGATCCGAAAGCTGCTTTCCCATCTGTGCCGAAGCTAACTGAACATCATCCGGATGGATCTTTGTGATCCAGCTCTCCATCACATCCGGAAAATCCGATGAACCGCTGTAGCCCAATATCTTCTTAAACTGGGGTGAAAATACCATAGGCGATGAAGGGTCACTTATATCGTATTTTGTAAGATCCATTGACCATGAGCCTTCAAGCATCATGAGTTCAACTGAGGCCTGCCTGCGCTGGTCATGCTCTAAGATCTCCTCTGTGATCTTTTTATCGTGAATATCCGAAAAGCTGCCTATAAATACGATCGGTGTGCCATCTTTTTTTCTTAAACACTCCCCGGCAGCATGAAACCATCTGTAATCGTTTCTTTTTGTCAGAAGCCTGTAGTCGATATCGTA
>JAILOD010000066.1 GCA_024691015.1 Lachnospiraceae bacterium | reverse complement strand
ATTAATATGGATAATGTGCTAAGCCTCGCATTACTCCTTGTGTTTTATATAGGAACGGCTTTCATTACCAGCTTTATATCGGGCTTTGTGCTTAATACCATAATTCAGAAGTTTTCAAAGGATATAAGAGGTCAGATTTCGGCAAAGATCAATAAGATGCCCTTAAACTACTTTGATACCAGGGCAACCGGTGACATCCTTTCCGTTATTACGAACGATGTTGATACACTCAGTACATCACTTCAGAACAGTGTGAGCCTTCTGGTACAATCCGGGGTAATGCTTGTCGGCGTATTCATTGCCATGTTTATGGCCTGCTGGCAGATGGCTCTCGTAGTTATATGTTCCTTGCCTGTAATGCTTATTATCATTGCATTTACCTTCAAATACGCACTGCCGCTCTTTGATAAGAACCAGATGGTTCTCGGTGAAGTAAACTCCGTAGTTGAAGAAAATTATTCCGGACAGCTTGTTATCAAAGCCTTTACAGCAGAACAGAAAAAGATAGAAGAGTTTGAAGAGAAAAACAATCTGCTCGGAGACATTCTTTATCGTTCCCAGGCTATAGGTGGTATGATCGAGCCTGCAATGGCATTTGTTTCATACATAACATACGCGGCCGTTCTTATCGTTGCCGGACTGCTTTTTGCAAACGGAACCATTTCCGATATCGGTGTTATCACCGGCTTTATCGTATATGTATCACTCTTCCAGGAGCCTCTTGCACAGATAGGTCAGGCGAGCAGTACCATTCAGCTGGGATCCGCTGCCTGTAACAGAGTGTTTACCTTCCTTGAGGAGGAAGAGCTTGAGGATGACAGTCACAAAAAACAGCGTCTTGATCACAATAATATTCGTGGTGAAGTTGAGTTTAAGGATGTTTGTTTTGGTTATGATCCCCAGAAGCTCACCATTACGAATTTCTCGGGTAAGATCAAACCCGGTATGAAGGTTGCGATCATTGGTCCTACCGGTGCTGGTAAGACAACACTTGTTAACCTGCTTATGCGTTTCTATGAGATCACCAGTGGTGATATCCTGGTAGACGGAGTTTCAATAAAGGATATGTCTCGTAAGGAGCTCAGAGAAGTGTTCGGCATGATACTTCAGGAAACCTGGGTTATAAACGGGACACTCAGAGAAAATGTTGTTTATAACCTGCAGAATGTTGAAGAGGGCAGGCTGAATGAGATCCTCGAAGAGACCAATCTGAGCCATTATGTTTCCACTCTGCCGCAGGGACTTGACACCACGATCCAGAAGGACAGTGCTCTTTCGGCAGGTCAGAAGCAGCTTGTTACTATTGCAAGAGCGATGGCTGAGAATGCTCCGATGCTTATTCTGGATGAGGCAACCAGTAATGTCGATACAAGAACGGAGATCCTGATCCAGAAGGCGATGGATTCGCTGACAAGCGGGCGTACCAGCTTTGTTATTGCACACAGACTTTCCACCATCAAGAATGCCGATCTGATCTTTGTTATGAAGGACGGTAATATTGTGGAAACAGGCAATCATGATTCGCTTATGAAGATCGGCGGACTTTACAGCGAGATTTATAATTCCCAGTTCAATTAAGACATTATAGTCTGTTACACATATTTACGAAGCTTTTGATGGCGATAACAGAAGATAACCTGTCACTGCGGGTTTTTGTTATCGCCATCTTTTTGATTTTGATGTAAAATTATTATTATTTTATCGATGGAGGCGCTATATGACGAATATACTTGAACGACTCAAAGAGTATACCGAAAAGGACCCTAATGCCGTACTGCTTTACGATGAGGTTTATACCCAGGGTATAAGCTATGCCCAGCTGGATGATATGTCCGGAAGAGTGTATGCATATCTGAAGGAGAAAAACATTGGCAAAGAGGATTTTGTTCTGATAAATCTGCCGAGAGGAATACTGCCGGTTATAGCAATGATCGGTGTATGGAAAGCCGGTGCGGCCTGGGCTCTGGTTGAGGATACTTATGCTCCGGAGAGGATCGACTATATCAGAAAAGACTGCGGATGTAAGCTGGATTTCTGTGCAGCTAACTGGGATGAGGTAATGGACAGAAAAGCACTTCCGGGGTACGAGGCGTTTGATGACCATGATGCGGCATATGCTATATACACCTCCGGAACAACCGGTAATCCCAAGGGCGTTCTTCATGAGAGAGGAAATCTCGAGCGTGCCATTCAGTCCATAAAGGTAGACGGAGAGTTTCCCTTCACCGATAAGGAAAGGCTTGCAACACTTGCACCCATGAATTTTGTGGCTACGGTTATCGTTATTCTTGTGGCGTTAAGTGTATTTCATTCAAAGAACTATATTGCATCATACGCTACGATAAAGAATCCTGCGGCTCTTGCAAAGATGTTTCTGACAAAGCGTATTACCGTAACCTTCCTTACACCTTCCTATGTACGTATGTTAAGCGGTAAGACAGGACCGTTCTTAAAGAAGCTGTTTGTCGGAAGTGAGCCTGCAAACCATGTTTTTATTAAAGATATAGAGCTTGTTAACATTTATGCCGCAAGTGAAAGCGGATTTGCGGTCGGCGTATTCAAGATCGATAAATCCTATGATGTTTGTCCTGTCGGGCATCCCGAAATAGAGACAAAGATCGAGCTTCGCGATGAGAATGGAAACATAGTGGCAGATGGGGAGACCGGAGAGCTCTGCTTTGAAAATCCTTTCGTGCGCGGATATATCAATCTTCCCGAGGAGACGGAGAAGGCCTTTAAGAACGGCTTCTACTGCACGGGCGACCTTGCGAGAAAGGACGAAAACGGTAACTATGTGCTGCTCGGCAGAAGCGGTGACATGATAAAGATCAACGGAAACCGTATCGAACCGGCGGAGATAGAGGCAGCAGTGAAGCAGGTTCTGAATATAGACTGGGCAGCTGCAAGAGGCTTTGAAGAAGGAAATAAGAGCTATCTTTGTGCATATTATACCGCGGATGTTGAGATCGATACCTCATACATGCGAAAGGAACTGATCAAACGTCTGCCGTATTATATGATCCCCGCTTTTTATGTGAAGATTGATTCGGTACCTTTAAAGCCCAACGGAAAGCTGGACAGAAAGGCTCTTCCGGCACCGAAGATCGATGATATGAGGTCAGACTACGCAGCACCCGAAAATGATACGCAAAAGGCTATTTGTCAGGCTATGGAAAAGGTGCTTGGGCTCAATCAGGTCGGTATACATGATGACTTCTATGAAATAGGCGGTGATTCGCTTTCGTCAATGGAATTCATAAACGAGTGTGAGCTTGAGGGTCTTAGTACTGCCGAAGTCTTCCGCGGACGTACACCCGAAAAGATAGCAAAGCTTTATGAAAAGATAATGGAAGAGGATGACGGTGTAAGCCCTGATGAAAAGAATGCATCGGCTATCGCGGTTTCGCACAGACTTACCGCGGAGCAGCTTTATATGATCGACTATCAGCTTTATACTCCGCATTCAACCATGTACAATCTTTTCTCGGTAATGAAGGTAGACAAGGAGATGCTTTCTCCCGAGCTTCTTGCCGAGGCTATGAGCAAGGCCATAAAGAATCACCCGGCATTTCTTACTACGTTTTCATTTAATGATGACGGGGAGATCATACAGACCTATACTCCCGAGATATTCCAGGAGATCCATGTTGAGAAGATGTCGGAATTTGAATTTTCATTTGTAAAGGACACTCTGGTTTACCCCTTCAAGATCGTGGGAGGCAGGATGTACAGATGCCGTATTTTTGAGACGGAAAAGAATGCTTATGTTTTCTTTGATGTGCATCACTCGCTTTTTGACGGCACCAGCATGAAGGTGTTCATGGGAGATGTAGGTAAGAGCTTCCTGGGAATGGATCTGGATAAGGACTATTATTATCTGATGCTGAGGCGCAGAGAGGAAGATGAAAACAAGCCCTTCTATCTGGAATCCAAGAAATATTTCGAGGATCGCTATGACAACATAGATTGGGCCAGCTATCCGAAGATCGATCACATTTCCCGTGAAAATGAGATGGGCGAGCTGTTTGCTCCGCTTGAGATAGAGCAGGCTCAGATGAATGCAATGGAAAGAGTTTATAAGATCACCAGAAATGAATTCTTCATAACCGTAGCGGCGCTTGCCATATCCATATATAACAACGAGTCTGATATAAAGCTTTCCTGGATCTACAACGGACGTGAGAATGCCCAGATGATGAGCAGTGTCGGACTTCTTTTCAGAGATCTTCCGGTTGGTATCAGGTTTAAGGATGATATGACCTTAAGAGATATCTTTGCCGATATTCAGGATCAGGTAACCAAGGGAATCGAGCACAGCTGCTACCCTTATGTTGATATCTGCAATCAGGTGGCAAAGCAGGAGGCTGCATATCTGTTGTACCAGCAGGATATCCGTGATATGGGCGGTACGGAAGGCTTTGATTTTGAAATGGTGGATGTAAGACAGAATCAGGCGGCATCCCAGACGATACTGGATATGGAGATCCTTGACGGAGAGGATGGTCTGCAGCTTATGATAGACTTTGCTGCGAGCAGATATGAGGAAGAGAGCATCGAGAAGTTTAAGGATATATTTGTAAAGCTTGCACAGTCACTGGTAACTCACAATTCCCAGCAGGATGTTACCGTAGGTGAGATCAGAGACAGGATCAAGGACAAGAAGAACTTCTTCAGTGTCATAAAGGGTATTATTAAGAGAAAGAAATGATGAAAGAGAAATATTCCGTAAGATCGGATATGCTGGCTAAATATGGCAAAAACAGGAGGCTCTCCTCAGTTCCTGAGGCTGTGCCTTCTGTGCAATGCGAAAACGGGATTTTTATCGGGAAAACCTTAGGCGGAGTGACGTCCTATAAGGGTGTTCCCTATGCAAAGCCTCCTGTTGGGCTTCGTCGCTGGAAAAGGGCAAAGGCAGCAGACAAAAGTGAAGAGATATTCGAAGCATATTACAATGCAAAGTCGCCTATCCAAACGGAGTGGGAGACTGAGGTCGCGTCCTTTTATCCCCAGGGAGAGGACTGTCTTTATCTTAATGTATGGGTAAGTGAAGAGGATAAGACAGAAAGAAAACCGGTGATGGTCTTTTTTCACGGGGGCTCCTATGGCTGGGGAGGCACGGCAGATCCACTCTATGACGGGCATAATCTGGTAGCCTCTCACAAGGATATTATTCTCGTAACAGTAGGTTACCGTACCGGGATCATGGGATTCGTGGATTTCTCTTCTGTTCCCGGGGGAGAGGAATATAAGGATGCCCCTAATCTCGGACTTCTCGATCAGATCGAGGCACTAAGGTGGATACGGTCAAACATTGTGTTTTTCGGCGGGGACCGTGATAACGTTACCATCTTCGGAGAGTCTGCGGGAGGCGGAAGTGTTTCTCTTATGCCTGTAATACAGGAAGCCAAAGGACTGTTTAAGCGTGTGATCGCTCAAAGCGGAAATGTCGCCCTGACCTTTTCCAAAAAGGAGTGTGAGTTCTTCACAAAAAAGCTTCTGAAGGAAAGCGGCTGCAGTGATATGAAGGAGCTTCAGGCGCTAAGCGAAGATCAGCTTAAGAAGGTCAACGAAAAGCTTAATTTTTACAATAATTTTCCCGAGCGTGACGGCAGGATAATTCCCGAGGATCCTTATATACCGTATCTTGAGGGTGAGACCTCCGGTATAGATATGATGATCGGTACCAATAAAAACGAGACCAACTACTGGGTAGGTGAGCTTGGTGGTATCGTGCCTTATATGATGACAGCTCCGCTTAAATATGAGAACGATATAAAGGGGTTGGATCGTCCTGATCTTAAGAGAGTAGAGGAATTTATAAAAATCGTAAAACAGCGGTGTAAACGTATGGTATGGTGTCGTACCGAATTTTATAATGAGCTTCTGTTCAGGCTTCCTTCGATAAGACAGGCCGAGGGACATTCAAAAAACGGCGGACATACATACATGTATTACTGGACAGAGCCCTCCACGATAAAATATCGCGGGGCCTGTCATGCTGTGGAATTGTCATATGTTTTCGGAAATACGGAGGAAACCATTTATACCGGTTCTCCCGCGGATAAGAAGCTTTCGGAGCTTGTAGGAGATATGTGGGTGAATTTTGCCCGCAGCGGGAATCCCGGAACAAATAAGCTTTCCTGGCCGGAGTATGACGTGAGCGAAAGAAAGACCATGGTTATAGGCAGGAAGAGCAGAGTTGTATCCGATCCGCTTAAGAAGGAACGTGAGCTTTTGTTCCCACTGCTGGATCATTGGATCTCTCCGTCCTATGCAATCCTCAATATGAATGTACCCTATGTTCGTAAGCTTGGGATTGGTGCGGCACTAACGTTGTCAGGAGTGGCGGGAGCATTCGTTTTATTGTATAAAGCAATCCGTCGGGACCGTCTGTAAGGGCGGTCCCGTTTTAGTCAGAAATGATGCCGGCATTGACTTTTCGATCAAATCGGTGATAATAGAATTATATCTGAATTGGGGTGGTTTCATCCAGCACAATACGTATGTGGGAGAGAAATTTGATTCAAAAGTGGCCAGACACGGAAACTCTTCGTATATAAAAGTAGGGGATTTCGTGTTCTTATTATGGGTCAGGTTGGTTAACATAATAAGAAACGGCGTGTCCTGAAAAGAGATTAAATACGGAGGATTGGTTTATGAACAAGCTAGATCTTGATACTTTAAATATGGTTTCCGGTGGCTCTGAGATAATGGATGAAACCGAAAAGCCCAAGGCATACTGTAAAGAATGCAAAAAATGGGTGGAATACACTGAGTATAGCGGCGGGAGCAGGAAGGTTGGAAGCTGTGGTCATGAAATAGATGACAAGGCAAATCCCCTGTTTCAGTAAAATGTACCTGTCCCGCAAGGGAGGTTAAAATTGAAAAAAATACAGCCAAAGACA
Organism: Lachnospiraceae bacterium; assembly: GCA_024691015.1. Taxonomy (GTDB): domain Bacteria; phylum Bacillota; class Clostridia; order Lachnospirales; family Lachnospiraceae; genus NK4A144. The sequence continues at coordinate 3,564 of JAILOD010000066.1, read as the reverse complement.
GTTGTAAGTATAGTACTTATGGCGCTGGTGTTGTTGGCACTTTTTCATAGTGCGTTTACACGTATCAGGTCTTTGTATTCAAATCAGCTTTATGAAAATGCCCTGGATCTTCGCCGGGGCTTTTTGAGCGATACCGTAAATAATCTGCTTCTGGATATAGATTCGGAAAGAGCGAACAGGATAGAAGAGTATCAGGAGATCGTTTCATCCGTTCAGGATTATGTTGAGGAGATTACGAAAGATTCTGCCAACGTTTCAGAAGAAGTGAAGACATATCTGTCCGGAAGAACCGATAAGGCCTTATGGACTTATATGGCGTACGATGAAAAGACAAACGATATCATTTATGACAGCGCGGGTTTTCTTGGGGACGTCTGGAACGGAGATGTTTCGTCACTGGATAATGCTTTTGTCGCAAGCGGAAGCATAAAAAAAGACGGCGTTGTTGTAATCTATGGCATTACAAAGGATACCTTAAAGGATAACGTTCAGAAAAATATCATCAAAAAAATGCATACCAATGAGTTTTCATCGGGTGTGCTCTGGGTCAATGAGATCAGAAACTACGATGGCGGAAAGAATTATGCGGCCAGAGTAGTGGATACGGAAAAACCAAAACAGGAGGGGATGCTCCTGTCATCCACGGTAACGGATGCGAACGGGAAGGCTTATCTTGAAAGTGAGCTTGACGGCATTAATGATTCAGGCGAGGTTTATTACACCTACGATATGAAGGGCGAGGACGGCAGCGTTATAACCAGACTTACCTACGGAAAGCTTTATCCGGATTACAATTGGATCGTGTGTATGGGTGTGAACTTAAGTGATATCGTGAAGTTTGCGGATGCCTCGAGAGAAGAGGCAGATAAGCTCTTGTTCAGGTTTGAGATCATAATTGCGGTTTACATAATTCTACTTGTGGTATTTCTTGCCTGGGCTATGCTGAAGGCGGACAGAAGCTATACGCAGAGCAATGAAAAGAAGCTGCAGAAGCAGGTTGAGTGGGATGAGCTTACGAAGGCGAATACCAGAGCTTTCGGTATGGAAAAGCTGGAGGACATTTTTAAGAATTATAAAAAGGGCAAGCCGTCACCTGCGATAATGATCCTGGATGTGGATCATTTTAAGGAGATAAATGATACCTACGGGCACGATGCGGGTGATGCGGTTTTAAGACGGGTTGTTACCTGTCTGTATCACGCAATTCGTCGTTCGGATTATCTGATCCGCTGGGGCGGTGATGAGTTTATAGGTGTGTTTATGAATATGAAAAGGGAGGTCCTCGAACGTGATTTTGCGGATAAGATCTTAAAGGCCGTAAGGAGTGTTGAGGTTATCCTGCCGGATGATGTAGTGGTTAATGTTACGGCTTCGGTTGGTTTTGCGTATTTTGCTCCTTCAGACCAGAATGCGATGGATGGGCTGAAGCGTGCAGATCTGGCGTTGTACGAATCAAAGGAAGGCGGAAGGGATCAGGCGCATATTGCTCCGGATGGGGCTAATATCGACAATGTTCCGTCGAGGTGAATATAAGAAAACCCGCACAATAGTGCGGGCTTTTTTTATTCGTGTGCAATAATCTCTTTGTAGAATTCGGAGTAATCGCTCCGTTTCTCCTTGGTAAAAGCGATGGCCGTACGGGGATGCTGGTTTAGGAGGCCTGTCATCATATACTGGAGGTCGTAGCCCCAGACCGTACCGGATTCCTTAAGCGGGATCATTTGTTTTTCGATAAAGTTTATCGCAGGATAAACATTGTATTTGGGATTTCTTAAAAAGCCAAGAAGATTTTCCATACTGCAGTTTCCGGCACCGCGTCCCATTGAAAGATATGTGGCATCCAAATAATCAACACCGTCGCCGACTGCCTCGATGGTATTGGCAAAAGCAAGACGCTGGTTGTCGTGAGCATGAATACCTACCTTCTTATTGTATTTTACAGCGGTTTCCATATAGAGATCTGCGATACGTGCGATCTGTTCAGGGTAGAGGGCACCGAAACTGTCTACGATGTAAAGTATATCGACGGGGGACTGTCCAACCATATCCAGAGCCACGCGGACATCGGATTCCTGTGCATTTGAAATAGCCATAAGATTACAGCTGACCTCGTATCCCTTTGCCTTTGCATCCTCGATCATATCGATGGCTGTCGGAATGCTGTGCACATAAGTGGCAACCCGGATAAGATCGATGGGGGAAGAGCTGCGGTCATGGATGTCGGTTTTGTAATCGCATCTGCCGACGTCTGCCATAACGGCGAGCTTTAATGAAGTATTGTTTTCTCCGATCACCTCATATATATCATCATCATCGCAGAACTTCCATTTGCCAAAGGAATTTACATCAAACATTTCCTTGGAGCCTTTATAGCCTACCTCCATATAGTCAACGCCGGCTTTGATGTTGGTTTCGTAAAGGGCACGGACAAATTCGTCGGTAAATCTGAAATCATTAACCAGTCCGCCGTCACGAAGAGTGGCGTCAACAACCCGGATGTCTTTTCTGTAGCCTAAAAGTTTTGATAATTCCTTGGGTGCCATAATATTCTCCTATTACTTTTATAAAACATTGTTTATTAAAATACACTATCAGGTGCCACTTTCGCAATTCGACGCTTTAACGCGTCAAACTGTGAAATTGTTTTATACTATACGTCGATATTTCTAATCTGTCAAGTGTAATTGTTAAAATAATTATGATCAGTTCTGTTTAGAATGGGATGGTGGGGCAGGCTCGTCACGTCTTTTCCGCCCCTCCGGGCCTACCATTTCACCTTTCTCCGGGTGTTGTGCAGGCCCGGTGGGTGGAATACGAGCCTGCGGGCCTATTAAAGTGATAAACACATATTAAAAGAAGCAGAAATACAACCGGGCAGCACATCATATTTATAATAGATACCCTTGGTTAAAAATTGACAAAAGCTGGTTCAGTTTATAAATGGTTATGACTTCTTTTCGCTGATAGTATAATCAATAACTATATTAAACTTAATTTTATAATTAAGTAAATGGAGGGAAACAGAATGAAAAAACGTATTATTGCCGGTATTTTAGGTACATTTATGGCACTATCGCTTACAGCCTGCGGCGGTTCACAGGCAGCAGCACCTGCAGAAGAAGCAGCAGCACCCGCAGCTGATGAAGCAGAAGCACCCGCAGCTGATGCTGCAGAAGCACCCGCAGCAGATTCAGCAGAGGCAGCACCTGCAGCAGACGCATCAGGAGCAGCTACAACCATCACTCTTATGGCCAGCCAGGACTGGATCGAGGATGCAGAGCAGGAGCTTGGAAAGAAGTTTGAAGAGGAGACAGGAATCCACGTAGATTACCAGATCATCCCCGCTGATCAGTATCAGGATCTTCTTATGACAAGACTTAACAACGGCGAGGGTCCCGATATCTTCATGGCTCAGTCAGGATTTGCTCTTAAGACCACATACCGTGTACAGGATAATGCAGTTGATCTCTCAAACGAGAGCTGGGCATCCACATATGATGTATTTTCAGCAGAGCAGACATCTGTAGATGGCGTTAACTATGGTATGACATACTATGATACAAC
>JAILOD010000278.1 GCA_024691015.1 Lachnospiraceae bacterium | reverse complement strand
ACGTAACCACGTCCAAAGCCGCAGACGGCAACAGGGCTTTCACGTCTTTTATATCGCCCCTTATTATCTTTATCCTGTCTGAAAGGCCGTTCAGGGCAACGCTGCGCTCTGCCATATCCGCGCTGTATTCCTGGATCTCGAGCCCGTGTATCTCCTTCAGCTCATTTTTCGCCGTGAGCAGGATTGGAATAATGCCGTTTCCCGTGCCCAGATCGACCGCAGTTCCGCCCGCCTTCACCTTCGCAAAACCGGATAACAGGACGGCGTCCATCCCGAAACAGAACACCCCGGGATTCTGAATTATCTTAAAGCCGTTCCTTTCAAGGTCATCAAGCCTTTCGCCGTCTTTAAGCTCAGTCGTCGTTAAGTCTTGATTTTCCATCCTGTTTTTCAAGCTTTTCAAGCTCTGCAAGCTCCTTTTCTTCCGTTTCGGAGTTTGTATCCTTAAAGTTCTTCCTGTTCTTTCTGGTCTTGAATTTAAGCTCCTCCACGGGATATTCGCGGATTTCCTTCTCGTCATCCACTTCAACTATAACCTTGACCAGCTGACGAAGAACGTTTACGCTTTCAACCTCACCCTTCAGGTTATCGGGCGTTGTTACATAGTCTCCGGTATTGGGAAGCTTGCGGTTTAAGTACCTGTAGGTTTCTTCTTCGTTTTTAAGACAGCACATAAGCCTGCCGCAGACACCGCTTATCTTGGCCGGATTCAATGAAAGACTCTGCTCCTTGGCCATTTTTATGGATACCGGTGCAAACTCTGAAAGATAGCTGTGGCAGCAAAGCGGCCTGCCGCAGATGCCGTAGCCTCCGATTATCTTGGTTTCATCTCTTACACCGATCTGTCTGAGCTCTATCCTTGTCTTGAATACGCCGGCCAGATCCTTTACAAGCTCTCTGAAATCCACCCTTCCGTCAGCCGTAAAATAAAACAGCAGCTTATTGTTGTCAAAGGTGTATTCCGCATTTATCAGCTTCATTTCGAGCTTGTGCTTTTTTATCTTTTCCAGACAGATCTTGTATGCATCACGGCCCTTTTCGCAGTTGGCCTTATCCTTGTCCATATCCTCACTTGTGGCAACCCGCATAACCTTTTTTAACGGTGCGACGATCTTTTCGTCCTCAACCTCCATTATTTCGGATACGACCGCTCCAAGCTCCACGCCTCTGGCGGTTTCTACCACAACACTCTGTCCTTTTCTGATCTTAAGATCCCCGGGCGAAAAGAAATACACCTTTCCCGCCGTACGGAATCTCACTCCTATAACTCTTTCCATTAATGTTTCTCCTTCATTGTATCGAGCAAAAGCCCCATGCAGGCCGACAGATTTCCGTTTGCCTTAAGCCTGTCCTTGGTCTCGTCTATTGCATTCACGACCTTGTTCAGCTCCTCATAGGTGTTGAAGTTTGCCGTTTTTATTATTGCCGCTCTCTCGTTGATAAAGATAAGGTCTTCTTCGCTTGAGGTGGCTTTATATACCAGAACATCCCTGTACCAAGTTCTGAGGATGTCCAGATAATCGTTTACCAGTTCCTTATTATCCGTTATTTTTCTGATAAATTCCAGTTCTTTTGTCATTGGCAGCTTGTCAGCTTCCATAAGGATCGCTATGGTGTCGTTTAATATCTCCGAAAAGATCTCGTCTGACGATAGCAGTTGCGCCCGCCCTATGCTGCCTCTGGAAAAGGCAATGGCTATATCGGCCATTTTACCGCTTATCCCGACATTTTCAAGATAGGCTCTTATCTTTTCCGTTGCGATGGGCTTTATCGTAAGACATACACATCTGGAGAGGATGGTCGGTAAAAGATCCTCCCTGTTGTCCGCCAGCAGGATGATATGCGCGTATTCCGGCGGCTCCTCCAATGTCTTTAAAAGAGCGTTCTGTCCTTGTACATTAAGTCCCGATGCATTTGGGATAATATATATCTTGTTTTTTGAATAGTAGGGCTTTATCCCTATGTCGGAATTCAGCTGTTCCCTGATATCGTCAACGCTTAAGACGTTCCTTGCGTTTTCCTTTTTGGGCTTTAAGGTGATAATATCCGGGTGTGACAGTCCCTCCGCCATTTTGCAGGATCTACACACTCCGCAGGGTTTTTTTTCCTCATTTTCACACTGCATGGCCACAGCAGCGATCCGGGAAATAAACTTTTTTCCGGAATGCCGTTCGCCGTCTATTATTAAGGCATGGGAGACGCTTTCGTTCTTCATCGATCTTTTGAAGTATCCGATCATCTCGTCCTGTCCGATTATATCTTCAAACGTGTTCATTTTACATTATAAGGTCTATTAGAAGTCCTCTGATCTCCCCTATGGTATTCATAACTGTAATATTGTCGGCTTCGTCTTTTACAAGCTCTGCCGCAAGCTTATCCAGGTTTTCGTCCACAAGACGGACTATGCCGTAAACCCTGTGTCTGCCCCTTCTGTCCAGAAAGTTTTCTCTTTCAAACTGGTGGGAACGGTTTAAAACCTCGTTTAAAAAGCCCTTTATCAGGCTTCTGTATTTCTGCATGTCCTGAATGTTTTTTCTCTTTTTGATCTTTTCGCCCTGCATGGTGATCTCATTCATCATAGTTTTAAGGGCTTCCTGCAGATCCTTTTCTTCGATCTTACTGATAAGCGAGAATTTGAAGTTTTCGTCGGTTACGTTTTCGGCCGGCTTTGCAGCTTCCGCCTGCTTGACCGCATTTAACGCATTTACCTTTATATCCATCCGTTCAGCCCCTTTCTGATAGATTTTTGATTCATAAGATCATTTCATCAGTGCTTCTATCTCGTTAAGACATTCTGTCAGATCATCGTTTCTGTATCGTTTTGTGATCCCTGCTTTCTCAAGGTTTTCGTCGGAAAAATCCTCGCAATCCGCAAGATACCTTCTGCACATTTCCCGGTAATGCGGCTCGCTGCTCTCCCTCTCTCTTTTAAGAGCACGTGCAAGACGCTCTCCGTCGTCGCATTCGATATAGAGAGGTACCATTTTTTCTTCTCCGAAATAATCCTTCATGGAGATGTAGCTTTCCAGCGTCCCTATCATCAGAATAGGGTCTCCCTCTTTGGAAAAGGTTCCGTCATCCACGGTAAAATACCGCCAGGGCCCCAGAACCGTGTTATATACCCTGTTCTCTATTATTCTGCCCGCTGCCTTGTATTCCCTGAAATCCTCTTCCGTTACAAAGTGGTATTCCCGGTCCTGCTTTTCCTTTTCTCTCATGGGCCTTGTGGTGTACATGGTATAGGTCTTCAGGGCACATTTTCCGTCTTTTAACAGATTCTTGTATATGGTGTCCTTCCCCGATGAGCTTTTCCCCATGAGATAATATATCTTACTCATTTTTGATCGTTTTTATCCTTCCGTCATGAAGGCCCGTAATGCTTATACCCTTTTCCTTCATGAGTATTATCTTTTCCACGGTTTCCCTGTCTATTACCTCTCCCGGTACTATAAGGGGAATGTCCGGCGGAAATGCCGCTACAAAATCCGCGGCGACCCTTCCTGCTGCCTCACCTATCGGAACTTTTTGTGAGGGAGAATTCATTGCATCATATATTTTCATCGATTTCCTTTAAGGCTGCTATAAGCCTGTCGAAACCCTCCCTGTCATCACAGGGGGATGTCATTGCCAGGGCTATGTATGGCGTTGCCATCTCACACATCAGCTGATAATTGTCCCTTAGCATATCATAGATTTCCCTGCCCGAAAGCTTTTCAGAATAGATGATGAGCTTGGAGCAGTCGAAGTCGGATACATTATTTTTATTTATCAGTTCATCGTTTATAAGGCTTATGTTTTTCAGCTTTTTGGCTTCGTCATATATGCCTTCGAGATTCCTGTAATATTCATCAAACGTGTCCTTCCCGTTTTCCAGAAAGTCCATGCATTTGGAGATTCCTGCCATAAACACATAGGAGGGGG
>JAILOD010000245.1 GCA_024691015.1 Lachnospiraceae bacterium | reverse complement strand
CTCTTTTCTCGGGTCTTATAAGGGCCGCCTGTAAGTTTTCCGAAAAATGATATAATGATATCAACATAAAAACAGCCGGCTGTTTAAACCGGCTGTTTTTCTTTTTTCAGTTCGATGTCAATATAACCTTGCAAGCTCCTTTAAGCTCAAAACTTCCAAAACCGTAAGGTAAGATAAGATTATCGCCTTTTTTTATCGGATGACCCGAAAGTGTTCCGCTTCCTTCTATTACGCTGACAATGGTATAATCTCCCTCTGCCTGCAAATAAAGCTCACCCTTAACACATATCCTTTTAACTTTAAAATATTTATTATCCGCCAGTAACAGCTCTGTTTCGAGGTTTCTGTCATGCTTTATGGTTGACATAAGATTGTCATCCGGAACATTCATAACATCCATCCCCTTTTCAAGATGAAGTTCTCTCTTCTTCCCGTTACAGAGCCTGTCATAATCATATATCCTGTAGGTCAGGTCACAGCTCTGCTGTATCTCAAGCAGGGTGATGCCGCCCTTTATGGCGTGAAGCGTGCCCGGCTCTATCATTATAAAATCTCCGGGATGAACCCTTATCTCACTGATAAAGCTTTTGAAATCTCCGCTTTCTATCATCTGCCTCATCTCATCGCGGCTCTTTGCGTGATGCCCGGCTATGATACTGCCCTCTCCCTCACAATCAAGGATATACCAGCACTCTGTTTTCCCGAAGGGAACGCCCTCGTGCTCTTTTGCATAATCATCATCGGGATGAACCTGTATCGAAAGGTCATCTTCGGCATTTATTATCTTCACAAGAAGGGGAAATGCTTCTCCTTCCTGATAATTAAAGAGTTCCTTCTTCGTTTCCCAAAGCTCTTTCAGTGTCAGAGAGTCAAATTCTCCGCCGTCTACCGAAGCTTCCATTCCTTTATATGCGGACACCGCCCAGCATTCTCCTATATCGTCCCCTGCCTCGTCATAACCCCAGACTTCACGGAGTGCACTTCCGCCCCAGGGCTTATGGCTAAACGCGGGTTTAAAATATATGGGTTCCATCGTTCCTCCTGTTTTGTTATTTGGACGCGTTTCTGTACTGAACCGGTGTCATACCGTATTTCTTCTTAAACTGACGGTTAAAATGCTCTACAGAGGGATAACCGACGCTCTCCGCAACCTTTTCGATCTTCATGTTACCATTCTTAAGAAGCGTGGATGCTTTCTTTAGCCTGATCTTCTGTACATTCTCTCCGAATGTCATCCCGCTCTTCTCTTTAATATACTTTGACAGATAGGGCTTTGAAAGGAAAAACTGTCTGGAGAGATCATCTAAGGTTACCGAAAGATAATTTTCCTGAATATAATTTATGATCTTGGTGATCCTTTCATCCTTCCCGTTCTTGTTTTCCTTGACATTATCCACCTGATTTACGGCTACACAAAGAGCACTTATGGAAGACTTGATGATATCTTCATCTATTCCCACACCCCAGTATCTCTTGCCGTCCATGGTTATACCCACGTAGGTACAGGCCCTGGAGGAGGAACCGTGACTTAAAGCATGCTCTTCATAGGTTGACAGCTCGTAGCTTATGTTAAAGTAGGATTTTATCGCATTGCTTACCGCATCAAGACGTCCGTTTCCGTTTGCCGCAACAACGATATTCTTGTTTCCCTTTGATATAGTGACGCGTGCAAGAATGCCGTCCACCTGCGTAAAATGACATTCGGGAATTGAAAAGCTTCCCATGTTGTTTACGTATTTATCTTCAAATATCTGATAGATGCGCTTAGGCGAAAGCTCTGCATGCTCTCTGTCGGATATGCCCTTTATGGTATAGCCCACATCCTCCTGCATCTCCTTCGGGATCTGCATTCCGTAGTTGGTTTTTAAGATATAGCTTACTCCGCCCTTACCGGACTGGGAGTTGATACGGATAACATCTCCGTCGTATTCACGACCCACATCGTGAGGATCAACAGGGAGGTAAGGCACACTCCAGGGCTTATCCATATGCTTTTCTCTCCACGCAAAGCCCTTTGAAATGGCATCCTGATGAGAACCCGAAAATGCCGTAAACACAAGAGAACCAACATAGGGCTGTCTGGGAGGGATCTCCATTCTGGTCAGCCTTTCATAGGTTTCTCCGATAATATTGATATTTGAAAAATCAAGCTTCGGATCCACTCCGTGACTTACCATGTTCATCGCAATGGTAACCACATCAACATTACCTGTTCTTTCGCCGTTTCCGAACAGTGTTCCTTCTATTCTGTCTGCACCTGCCAGGATGGAAAGCTCCGCATCCGAAACACCGCAGCCCCTGTCATTATGGGGATGTACGGAAAGAACAACCGCATCCCTGTATTTAAGATTCTTATGAATGCATTCCACCTGGGTTGCAAAAACGTGAGGCATTGCATTCTCTACCGTTGTGGGAATATTGATTATAACCTTATTGCTCTTTTCGGGCTTCCATACATCAAGAACCGCGTTACAAACGTCGATAGCGTACTCAACCTCCGTTCCCGGGAAGCTTTCGGGTGAATATTCAAAGGAGAAATTTCCCTTTGTCTCATCCGCAAGCTGCTTTAATAGAACGGCACCGTCTATCGCGATCTGCTTTATCTCTTCCTTGCTCTTTTTAAACACCTGCTCACGCTGTGCAACGGAGGTGGAATTATACAGATGGATTATTGCTCTGGGAGCACCCTTAACAGCCTCGAAGGTCTTTCTTATGATATGGTCTCTTGCCTGTGTGAGTACCTGAAGAGTAACATCCTCCGGAACCATATTGTTCTCGATAAGAGTTCTTGCGAACTGGTACTCGGTATCACTTGCTGCGGGGAAACCGATCTCTATTTCCTTAAACCCTATCTTTACGAGCATCTTGAAGAATTCAAGCTTCTCTTCCAGACTCATGGGCTCTATCAGAGCCTGATTGCCGTCTCTTAGATCCACACTGCACCAGATGGGTGCCTTTGTGATATGATCCTTCTTCACCCAGTCATAGGTAGGTTTTTCAGGCATAAAATACGCTATTTCATACTTGTTCTTATCGTACATCTTGTTCTCCTTATATTACCCGGATGCCTTGGACCCCAATCGCAACCGCAAATTTTAATCAATTATTTTGACGAATATTATCATAACACTTTTATGGTTTTTGTACAGATGCAATTTTAATCAGTTTATTTGATCTATTTTAATTT
>JAILOD010000218.1 GCA_024691015.1 Lachnospiraceae bacterium | reverse complement strand
GCTCTTGAGGTTCGTTATCACGAAAGAAAGGCTTTTCTTGAATCCTTAAAGAACATGGCCGAAAGATACGAGGGATACGGAAATTCCATCAGAAAGGTCATGGAGTACAAGAAGGAAAACAAAGGTATCTTCGGTGTTGTTGCCGATCTTATAAAGGTCAGTGCGGAATATGAAACGGCAATAGAAACGGCTCTCGGCGGAAACATCCAGAATATTGTTACGAAGGATGAAGCAACAGCCAAGAAGATGATCGAGATCCTAAAGGAGTCAAAGTCCGGAAGAGCTACCTTCCTGCCGTTAACCTCTATCGTCACAAGAGAGGTTAAGGAAAAGGATGCACTTAATGCTCCCGGTGTTATAGGACAGGCCGATGAGCTCGTTGAGGTCACCGACAAACAGTTTAAAGCTGTCAGCAATACGCTGCTCGGAAATTACATCGTTGTAGATAATATTGACAATGCCTTAAATCTGGCAAAAAAATACCACTATACCCTAAGGATAGTTACGCTTACCGGTGAGGCTTTAAATCCCGGCGGTTCCATATCCGGCGGTGCCTTCAAGCGCTCGGGGAACCTTCTCGGAAGGTCCAGAGAGATAGATGAGATCCAGGCAGAACTGAAGGGGATACTTAAGGAGATCGACGGTGTTCTTATCAAGGTTGAAGAGATAAAGGACGAAAAGAATAAGTGTACCGATGATCTTCATGCTCTTGAGGATGAGATAAAGGAAAAGGAGCTTTCAAGAAATACCGTAACCCTTAATCTAAAGGGCTTTAAAGACCGTAAGGAAGAGCTTTTCGGAGGCCTGGAGGGTATCAAAAGAGAAAGCGGCCAGATAGATGAAAACATAAAGGATATCACACAAAGCCGTGATAAGGTCAAAAAAGAGCTGGATACCTCGGTAGAGCGGGAGAATGAGATAGGAGCTCTGGTAGATGAGCTGAACCGTAATCGGGCGGTGAAGGCGGAAGAGGCAGATAAGGTAAACAGCATTCTTATCGAAGCCGACAGGAATAATGCGGCACTTCTGTCCGAACAGCGTTTTACCAACGAGAATCTGGAAAAACTGAAGGAGTCCGTTGTTCATTTCAACGAGGAGCTCGAAAGTCTTGCACAGAGCGTCGAGTCCAACGAAAACGAGATCCTTAACAAAAATGATGAGATCGTATCGTTAAAGAAAAGGATAGAGGAAGAATCTCCCGATGACGATAAAAAACTGACGGAGCTGAATAAGGTCATTGCAGACCGCGATGCCTTAAACGAGAGCCAGAAGGACATCTTTACGGAAAGAGATTCGCTTGCAGAGAGGAAAGCTTCGAATGAGAAGGAGCTTATCCGTTTAAATGCCCAAAGGGAAAAGATAGATTCCTATTTCGATTCGCTTCGTGATTATATGTGGAACGAATACGAGCTGACACTGAGCGGAGCCGGTGAATTCAAGACCGAAACAGATATGGAGCTTACCGACATCAAGAGGCGCATAGCTACTTTAAAGGGCGATATAAAGGCTTTGGGCAATGTCAATGTCAATTCCATAGAGCAGTATGGTGAGGTAATGGAGAGATTCACCTTTATGGACGGACAGAGAAAGGATATCATCGAGGCTGAGGAGGATCTGAAACGGGCCATTGCAGAGCTTGATGATGAAATGAGACGTCAGTTTACCGAGGAATTCGCCAAGATAGCCGAGCAGTTCGATGTGGTATTCAGAGAGCTTTTCGGCGGAGGTCACGGAAAGATAGAGCTTACGGATTCGGACGATGTCCTTGAGGCCGGTATACGTATTACCGCAGAGCCTCCGGGAAAGAAGCTTCAGAATATGATGCAGCTTTCCGGTGGAGAAAAGTCCTTAAGTGCAATAGCACTGCTTTTCGGTATCCAGCGCTTAAAGCCTTCACCCTTCTGCCTTCTCGATGAGATCGAAGCGGCTTTGGATGAGGCGAATGTTGACAGATTTGCGAATTATCTGTCGCAGCTTTCGGGCAAAACGCAGTTTATTGTTATCACCCACAGAAGGGGTACCATGACAAAGGCCGACAGGCTTTACGGTATAACAATGCAGGAAAAGGGTGTTTCAACAGAGGTAAATGTAGATCTGGACAGTGAGGATTACGAATGAGTTTTTTTAAAAAGCTTGCAGGGCTCTTTAAGGAGCACAGAAAGATTGATGATGACTTTTATGATGAGCTCGAAGAGACTCTCGTTATGGGAGACGTGGGTATAGAAGCCTCCGGACGGATCATTGAGGATCTCAGGAAAAAGGTCAAATCAAAATGGATAGTGGATGCGGATGAAGCACAGGGGCTGCTGATAGATACACTTAAGGAAAACCTTTCCGTATCCGATGAGGATAATTATTCCTTTGAAAACAGGAAGTCGGTAATATTGGTTGTGGGCATCAACGGTGTAGGAAAGACCACAACTGTGGGTAAGCTTGCAAATATGTATGCCAAAAGCGGGAAAAAGGTGTTGCTTGCGGCTGCAGACACCTTCAGGGCGGCCGCTATAGAGCAGCTGGATATCTGGGCCGACAGGATAGGTGTGGATATTATTAACGGACGTGAGGGAGGAGATCCCGGAGCGGTGATCTTTGATGCGGTAAAGGCTGCCAAGGCCAGGAATGTTGACATTCTTATCTGCGATACTGCCGGAAGGCTTCATAATAAAACAAATCTTATGAATGAGCTTAAAAAGCTTAACAGCATTATAGAGTCGGAATATCCTGCCGATTGCAAGGAAACACTTGTGGTGGTAGACGGGATGACCGGACAGAATGCATTAAGCCAGGCAAGGGAATTTAAGGATGCAACCGGTGTTACGGGACTTATCGTTACAAAGCTTGACGGTTCCGCAAAAGGAGGAATTGCCCTCACCATCCAGCAGGAGCTGGGAATACCCATTAAATTCATAGGTACAGGAGAGGGCGAGGACGATATTGAAAGATTTGATCCCGATAAGTTCATAAACGGGATCTTTGAACGCACTAAGGAGGCTGAATAAACTAAAATGGCAGTTAAATTTCTTGAATTAAAGGCTTTTGAAGAGGCATCGGAAAAGGTTAAGGATGTGGTGGTTGATACAAAACTCATCTACAGCGATTTCTTTTCCAAACAATATGGTAACGGTACCAATAAGGTTTATTTAAAGCCTGAAAATATGCAGGTGACCGGTGCATACAAGATAAGAGGTGCATATTACAGGATCAGCACCTTAAGCGATGAAGAAAGGGCCAAGGGCGTTATCACGGCTTCTGCCGGAAATCACGCTCAGGGCGTGGCTTATGCGGCAAGGGAATACAAGACCAGGGCAGTTATCGTTATGCCGACCACAACGCCGCTTATCAAGGTTAACCGCACAAAGGCACTGGGAGCCGAGGTTGTGCTTTTCGGGGATGTTTATGATGATGCGGCTACCGAAGCCTTCCGTATCGCAAAGGAAGAAGGGCTTACCTTCGTTCATCCCTTCGATGATGAGGGAGTTGCAACCGGTCAGGGCTCTATTGCAATGGAGATATTTAAGGAGCTTCCCCTGGTGGATTACATTTTAGTCCCTGTAGGCGGAGGCGGCCTTGCAACAGGTGTTTCAACGCTTGCAAAGCTTATGCATCCAAATGTTAAGGTAATAGGCGTTGAGCCCGAGGGGGCTGCCTGTCTTACGGCCTCGATAAAGGCAGGTAAGGTGGTAACGCTTGATTCGGCATCCACAATAGCCGACGGTACTGCTGTAAAGACGCCCGGAAGCAAGATATTCCCATATCTTAAAAAGAACCTGGATGACGTGATCACG
>JAILOD010000188.1 GCA_024691015.1 Lachnospiraceae bacterium | reverse complement strand
TGGCTATCTCAAGAATACAGAAACCGGTATTCGTAAGATAACCTGCGAGAGCCACTTGCATTATCCTCTTTTAATCTTTCCTGTCTATTTTATTGTGTGATTGGTCTCTGCGACTAAACACAAAACTGACTTGCCCCGAATTAAGACTCGAATCACAATATAGGTATATATTTTATTAAAAGAGGACAATGTAATTGGCCCCGGATGGTTATCTCAAGAATACAGAAACCGGTATTCGTAAGATACCCTGCGAGAGCCACTTGCATTATCCTCTTTTAAACCCGCCGGCAGATTATTTTTGTGTGATTACTTTAATCGGGGGTAAGTCAGTTTTTGAATTTAGGCGTAGGGACGTTGACCCCGGTTACACTTAGCGAACAGTGCTTTTTTATAGGCCGGGGCGAGCACATGTTTGAGGAGAGCGCGGTATTTCACGCGCCGACGAGTTGCGCAGAACCGGCCGCGTTCATAAAAAAGTACTGTGAGCTTAGTGAAACCGAGCAGTCCCGAAGCCTAAATTCAAAAACTGACGGCTCACCCCGCCAATAACCCCGGAGAGCCACCTTACAAAAACTGACGGCACCCGTGGACAACCCGGAGGACGACAAAAAACGGCATCTCTCAAACTGAGAAATGCCGCTGTTATTCTGATCAAAAACCTTACCGTCTCTTATACCGCTTCTCCTCAAGCAAATTCACCATAGCCTGATCAAGGGTTTTGTCAATATCCAGGTTCTCGGAATAAGCACTGTAGCCAATGGAAATCTGAATACGGAAGGAATGTTCGCCAACGTAATTGATACTCTCAGCAGCATTCCTTATCTTCTCCTCGGTAACCAGAACGGAACGGTTCATGGCTGCAGGACGACGATTAGCCTGAAACTGATGAACAACCGCAAAAAGATCGGCATCCATTCTTGCGATAACGCTGTCCTTACCTATATCGTTCAGGATATTCTCGGATACACTCTTTAAAACGCGATCGCCAAAGATATGACCATAGGTATCGTTGGCCTCTCTGAAATTATCCAGATCCACGTAATAGACAACAAAATCCATCTTGTGCTCTTCATAACCCTTAACATACTCTGAAAGGATATTAACGAAGCCATACTTATTCAGAAAGCCGGTAACCGAATCCGTACTTGCACGGCGCTCCAGCTCTTCGTTCATACGGTACTGCTCGGTGATATCCTCAAAGAAACCGACAAGACCGAGTATTTCGTTGTTTTCTCCGCGAATGGGGATTTTTGTAGCTGAGATATAGCGCATATTACCGCGGATGATACAGGTTCCGGTAGCGTTGTATATCGGAGTGCCCTCGGAAATAACCGTTTCCTCATCGTTCTTGAAGGGTTCGGGATCGATATGCCATCCCATATCTTCATCGTTTTTGCCTAAGATCTCGTTAAGAGAATCAAAACCGTAGTAATCCAGAAAGCTCTGGCTGGCACCGAGAAATTTTCTGTCCTTATCTTTCCAGAAATATTTAATTTGAGTTGAGTTTAAAAGTGAAGATAAAATATCATGTTCTGTGATCTTTGATTTTTTTATCATAACTGAAAGCTCCGGTCGAATATTTTTTCAAACCATAAGACACTCGAAAGGAGAGAGTGTAATGAAAATTGTACCACGTTTATTTTTTATTTCAAGCTATAATTAAGCTTATTTTACCTAAAAATTACTTATTTTTGATAATTGTTGAAAAAGTAAGTGGGGAATTTATAACAAAAAAGTAAAATAATCATAAAAAAGGATTTACATAAAAACGGATATTTAGTGGATGTGAGAAATTATTACACAAGACCTTGTATTTATTCCGTCTTTGTTATAAAATCATTAGGACCGTGTAGTTTAGTTAAATGACATTGTTGCAGTAAATTGGCAGACGGTTGTATTAAATATACGCTCCGATCGAGATAAATTCGCTTCGTTGATCTTTTTAAAGCGGTTAGATCCGTCAGGGAGTATAGAGGGGCTATATTGGAAATCACTAAAGGGATCCCATCAGTTTCAGGGAGGAGCAGGTAATGTCCGAAAAGCATGATACAGAGGTTTTGATCGCAGGTAAGGTAATGACCTTAAGAGGGAATGAAAGCGAAGAATACCTTCAGAGGATAGCAGCATACATTAATGGAAAGATAGCGGAATACAGTAAGGTGGATTCATACAGAAGACAGCCTATGGATATGCAGAGTATCCTGTTGGAGCTGAACATAGCGGATGATCTTTTCAAGGCTAAAAGACAGCTTGAGATCGTTCAGGAGGAGCTTGATAATAAGGACAAGGAACTGTATGATGCAAAGCATGATCTGGTAACTACTCAGATAAAACTTAAAAGCATGGAAGAAACACTTAAAGAGCTCCAGTATGAAAACAACGAGAACCAGAAAAAGATAGTCAAGCTGGAGACAAAACTTGGTGTATCCGCGAATGATAAATAATGCCGGTAATACCGGATCGCACGCTTAAAACAAAAAAAGCTGTCTCATGATCGGGACAGCTTTTTTTATTATCGCGGAGCCGCCGAAAGGAAAAATGTCGGCTGAAGCTGACCGGCGCTGGCGGACGAGCAGGGGCGATCCCGATTTTCAGAGTGGGATCGCATGTTACGTGTCTGCAGACAGGAAAGTTTAAGTAAATTAATTTAAATAGTAAATCTGCGAAGCATTTTAGTGGCCTAACAGACGTGTAAAAGGAAAACTCATGACAGAATTGCTTTCTCCGGCAGGAAATATTGAAAGTTTATATGCGGCCTATGCCGCGGGCGCGGATGCAGTGTATGCCGGAGCCGACAGGTTTTCGGCAAGAGCCTATGCAGGGAATTTTACGATAGAAGAATTTTCGGAGGCTATAGATTACGCCCATCTTATTGGGAAAAAACTATATATGACCTTGAATATCCTTATGAAGCCCTCTGAGATGGAAGGGCTTGAGGATTTTCTCGTGCCTTTGTATCTTAAAGGGCTGGATGGGGTTATAGTACAGGATATCGGTGTGATCGGCTTTATAAAGGAGAAATTTCCAAAGCTTAGCGTACACGTAAGTACTCAATGCTCGCTCTGTACACCATACGGCGCAAAGCTTATGAAATCCATAGGTGCGGACAGGATCGTTACCGCAAGGGAGCTATCTTTACAGGAAATAAGGGAAATAAAAAATAATTGTGACATCGAAATAGAAAGCTTTATCCATGGGGCCATGTGTTATTCCTATTCGGGGCTCTGTCTTATGAGTTCCATGATGGGAGGCAGAAGCGGGAACAGGGGAAGGTGCGCGGGAAGCTGCCGCCAGCCGTATAAAGACCGTAATAAAGAGGCATATTATCTTTCAATGAAGGACCTTTGCAGCATAAATGTCCTGCCCGCCATTATAGAGGCAGGAGTGTGCTCACTGAAAATAGAAGGCCGGATGAAGGCTCCGGAATATGTATATGCAGTGACAGGCCTGTACAGGAAATATCTGGATCTTTATGAAAGTAAAAAAGAATACAGGGTAGAGAAGCGTGATCTTGAACGCCTGACAGGAGTATATTCGAGAAGCGGCCTTAATGAGGGCTATTATAAAAAACGAAACGGAAAGGAAATGATAACCTTTGAAAAGGGGGCTTATCATACAGATACGGATAAGGTAGTCATCGCGCCTCCTCCTTCGGTAAAAATAACCGGAAAAGCCGGCTTTATTCCGGGTGAAAAGGCGAGACTTGAGCTAAGTGCGGGAAACATTACGGTCTGTGAATATGCCGGTGAAGTTGAAACGGCAAAGTCGGCCCCTATGAAGGAAGAGGATATCAGAAAGCATCTGGAAAAGACCGGGGATGGCGGCATAAGCTTCAGGGAATTGAGCATAGCTGTGGGAGAAAATGTTTTCATTCCCGTAAAAGCCCTGAAGGAGCTTAGAAGAAGGGCTGTAGGAAGGCTTAAGGAGGAGATTTTAAATGACTTTAAGCGTACTCTTTGAAGATACGAGGATCGCAAAAAAACTGTCTTGCCTGAAAGGGATAGACAGGGTCATAAGCTATGAGACTCCCTTTTTGGATGACGAAGAAAGCAGAAAAAGGTGGATCCGTCTTTTACCTCCCGTTTTCAGAAGCGGAGATGAAAGAAAGATCGCCCAAAATGCGGCCTGTTTCGGAACACTCGTAAGAACCTATGACGAGTTGGGATATATATCGGAAACTAAAGATCATGGAGAGATAATAGCGGATGCATCCTTGTACACCTTCAACAGTTACGCGATCGAAACCCTGAAAAAATCCGGAGTAACCCGCTTTACCTATCCGCATGAGTTAAGCTACAGGGAGATGAAGGAAAGAGGCGCAGCGCATGAAAGCACGCTGATAATATATTCACGTGCGCCCTTAATGGTCAGTGCCCAGTGCGTTAATAAAAATGTAAAGGATAAATGCTTTAGCGACGGAGAGTTTCATTATACAACCCTGAAAGACAGAAAGGGAGCCGTACTGCCCATACTTTTCAACTGCCGTTACTGCGTGAATGTAATATATAACAGTGTTCCCACTTCACTCCATAAGGATATGGATAAGATAAGGGAAATCGGGGCAGAAGATCTGAGAATAGATATAACCAACGAAAGAGAAGAGGAAGCAGCCGAACTGATAGAGTGTTATGTAAACCTTATTAACGGAAGGGATATGGGAAAAGCGCCATCTCAGTTCACTCACGGACACTTCATCAAAAGTGTGGAATAAATCTTAATAATACTGGAATGAGTTATAGATAAAATGGAAACGGTAATCTCTGCATTAAGTAGATATGCTTTTGGAATTTTCATAGCCTTTTATGCATTTAACAGCTTTTTCGCCTCAGCCGTAAAGGAGGATGAGCGGAACGGCTTTTATTTCCTGCAGAATATCTTTATGGTATTTATTCATGTCCTGGGCTTTTATATCCTATCGCTGGAGGGGGACCATGATTATTATATCCTGCTTTGTCTTCTTCAGGAGGTTCTGTTCTTTACCATTATCATTCTGTACAGAACCATATACAAGGGTTCGTCCATCCTCATCGTAAACAATATGTGTCTGATGCTCGCAGTGAGCCTTTTGATGCTCACAAGGCTGTCTTTTGCAAAATCCCTGAAACAGTTTGTGGTAGTGGCCATATCCACTATCATAACCGCATTCATACCGTTTCTGATGCCTAAGCTGAAGCGGCTGAAAAGCTATAATCTTATATTCGGGCTTGGAGGACTGGCCGTTCTTCTTATTGTTTTTATTGCGGGTACGGTGACAAACGGTTCGAAGATAAGTTACTCCATAGGAGGGATCACCTTCCAGCCGTCGGAGTTTGTAAAGCTCACCTTCATCATATTTGTTGCGGGAGTACTCGCACCGGAATATAACGAGGATCCGTTCGATTACCGTCCGTCCGTAAAGCAGATAGCAATAAGTGCGGCTGTTGCCGCAGCTACGGTGATAGTCCTGGTGCTGTCAAGGGATCTCGGAGGAGCGCTTATCTTCTTTGTGATATATTTTGCAATGCTCTATGTGATAGTGAAAAATCCTCTTTATCTTCTTGGAGGGGCAGTGATCGGTGCACTTGGCAGTATAGCAGGCTATAAGCTCTTTTCCCATGTAAGGACAAGAGTAATTGCCTGGAGAGATCCTTACAGTGTTATAGAAGGACAGGGGTATCAGATAGCACAATCCCTTTTTGCCATCGGGACGGGAGGATGGATAGGAATGGGACTTGATAAGGGAACACCCACCAAGATCCCGGTAGTGGCTGCGGATTTTATTTTTGCCGCCATCTGCGAAGAGCTGGGGTGTGTGTTCGGTTTCTGTCTCGTACTCATAATACTCAGCACCTTTATAATGATGATGAATGCCGCAATGAGGATAGCGGATCATTTTTACCGGCTTATAATTGTCGGGATAAGTGTAGCGCTGTCATTTCAGGTACTGCTTAATATAGGCGGAGTGACGAAATTCATACCGATGACGGGGGTCACACTGCCGCTTATTAGCTACGGAGGTTCCTCGGTGCTGGTATGTATGTCCATGTTTGCATCTATTCAGGGTATATACATGATGATCCCCGCTAAAAAGCAGAAGCATCAAAGAGGTGACAGACAATGATCAATATACCCAATCCGTTCAGGAGAAGTGAACAAAAGGAGCCGCCCTCGAGACGCACCATATTTAACAGAGAGCTGTCATTCACCGTTATCTTTATCGTGGTGATATTTGCGGGAATGCTTTTCAATCTGACTGCTTATGTGGTGGCCCGCGCACCGGAGGAGATAAACAGTGCGTATAATCCCAGGCAGAAGAAGCTTGAGGAGAGGATCATAAGGGGGAAGATCTTTTCTGCCGACGGAGAGGCTCTGGCTCTTCAGGCGATGGATGGGGATAAGGAAGTGAGATACTATCCCGAGCACGAGCTCTTTGCACACGCCATTGGTTTTTCCACGAGAGGGACACTGGGGCTTGAGAAGGTGGCGAATATATCCCTTCTTACCAGTAATGCACCGGTTAAGGAAAAGCTGGAAAAGGAGATGAACGGTGTCAGAAATTACGGGGATTACATATATACCACATTTGATACCTCTCTCCAGAAGGTGGCATACGAGGCACTTGGAATATACAGGGGCGCGGTCATTGTTACCGAGGTAAAAACGGGGAAGATCCTCGCGATGGTCTCGAAGCCGGATTTTGATCCGAATACAATAGCAGAGGAATGGGAGAAGGAAACTGCGGACACTGATCGTTCTGTTCTTGTGAACCGTGTAACGCAGGGACTTTATCCGCCCGGTTCCACCTTTAAGATATTCACTCTTCTGGAATATATAAGAGAAAATCCGGAAACATACGAAGATTATCAGTTTAACTGTACCGGTTCATACAGCTATGAGGGCGAGTCGATAGGTTGTTATCACGGGTCCGTTCACGGGAAGGAAGGGATTCATAAAGCCTTTGAAAAATCCTGTAATTCGGCCTTTGCGGATATTGGTGTATCACTGGACTTAAAAAAGCTGATCGCTGCAAATGACAGGCTCCTGTTCAATGAGGAGCTTCCGACGGACTATGCTTCCAAGTCCAGCAGCTTTGTGCTTAAAAATAAGGAAGATCCGCAGGAGTATCTGCAGTCGATGATAGGGCAGGGGAAGACACTGATAACTCCGATGCACTTAAATCTCATAACGGCGGCGATCGCCAATGACGGAGTACTTATGAAGCCGTACGAGATAACAAAGAAGACCAACTATCAGGGAAATGTTATAGAAAGCTATGAGCCTGAGGAATATGCGCGCCTTATGACGAAGGAAGAGGCGGGTATAATGAAGGAATTTATGAGGGGAGTTGTGGAAAACGACGGTACAGGAAGAAAGCTCAGCGGTTTGGAATATACGGCAGCGGGCAAGACCGGTTCTGCCGAATACGGTACGATAACGGGTAATTCACATGCCTGGTTTACGGGCTTTTCGAATGTGGATGATCCTGATATAGCCGTGACAGTAATCGTGGAAGGCGCCGGAAGCGGAGGAGATTACGCCGTACCGATGGCAAAAAGGATATTTGATGCGTATTACGG
>JAILOD010000153.1 GCA_024691015.1 Lachnospiraceae bacterium | reverse complement strand
GTTGGAACGCTGTCCTGCTCCTCATGGTCAAACTCCACAACATAATCGGAATACTCTTCACCCTCATCAAGAGGACATTTGAAGCCGGTATGCCCGCCCATTGTGTAAGGTATCTTCACATCCCCGAGATTGTTAATGCGATATGTGATGTTTATCTTATTGCCGTCCAGTGAATATACAGACTCAAAGCTGTACTCATAGGGATATTTGTCCTTATCCTCACCCTGCGGAACAAAACGGAAAACGATGGATGTATCGGTTTTTTCAACCATCTCGAACTCTCTTTTTCTGATAAATCCGTGACGCGGAAGCGATATCGTCTTACCCTCTATCGTACGGGCCGTATCATTACGCAGACTTCCGCAGATAGGAAAGCAGATCGGTGCCTGCCCGTTCCAGAACTCCTTATCTCCCTGCCACAGATACTCTCTGCCGGCAGCATTCTTAATAGAAGAAAAGGTTCCGCTCATTGTGTTAAAAACAACGGTTAATTTATCATTGCTTATTGTATGATTCATATTGCGCCTCCTGTGCTTTTTTCTTAATTATAGCAGTGTGAAAGACAATTGTTTAACTTAATTTATACATTTATATAAAAAGGCTTATATGTAAAAAGCCGCCAAATAAGCCATTCTTCGCCCAATATGGTGTCCAAAAAGAGGCTATACAAGATATTGTGGATTACATATTATTATTATGTAACCGCATCGCCACCTGTCTTTACACCTGTAAACATAAAATTTACATTTATCTTGTCAAGGTTATACCACTGTGATATTATCCTCTTGAAAATAAATGGCTGTATCATTTTTACTTTGAAATTATGGAGAAATCTATGGATAAAACAGCAGAAGAGATCAGGGCACTGGCTAAAGAAAAAGACGCGCTGATCCTGGCCCACTACTATGTGGATGAAAAAATACAGGAAATTGCCGATTTCGTGGGTGATTCCTATGCACTTGCAAAGAAGGCCATCTCCGATCCCCGTAAGACCATCGTTTTTTGCGGAGTTACATTCATGGGCGAAAGCGCCTCTATCCTGAACCCCGATAAAACGGTTCTTGTTCCGGATCTGGACAGCGTCTGTCCTATGGCTCTGATGGTCAATAAAAAGGACATCGAGGATATGCGTGCCAAATACGACGATCTCGCTGTTGTATGCTACATAAACTCAATGGCTGATGTTAAGGCCCTTTCGGATGTATGTGTAACCTCCTCAAATGCCTTAAAGATCGTAAAGAGCCTTCCGAATAAGAACATATTCTTTATACCCGACGGAAATCTCGGCCGTTTCGTCGCCCGGGAGATTCCCGAAAAGAACATCATATTAAACAAAGGCTACTGCCACGTGCATACGGAAATCTCTCCTAAAGCACTTGAGGCACTTTCAGACGAACATCCCGAAGCCGAAATACTGGCTCATCCGGAATGCAACGAGGAAGTAAGTGCCATGGCCGACTACCTTGGCAGCACAAAGGAAATTATCGAATACGCCACAGCCTCGGACAAAAAGGAATTTATAATCTGCACGGAAAACGGCGTAAACTACGAGCTAAAAAAGCAAAATCCCGGCAAGACCTTCTATTATGTCAGTCAAAACCAGGAATGCCCCAATATGAAGCGGCTCACATTACAAAAGGTGCTTAACTGCCTTAAAACCAAATCTCCCGAGATCAGAGTATCGAAAGAGTTAAGAACGGCAGCCTTAAAGCCCCTCGAGAAGATGCTGGAGCTTGCAAAATAAAACTCATTGAATGTTCTTCTTTTTTATAAGAAAGGACGGTGGAGACTATGAAAAACGACATTATCATTGCAGGATGCGGAGTAGGCGGCCTTTATGCGGCACTCAACCTCCCCGAAGACAAAAACATTGTAATAATCACCAAGGATAAGGCAGAAAACTGCGATTCCTTCCTTGCCCAGGGCGGCATATGCATGCAGAGGGATGATGAGGACTACGATTCATACTTTGAAGATACCCTTCGAGCAGGCCACTATGAAAACAGGCAGGAATCGGTAGATATAATGATCCGTTCCTCGCGTGACATCATAAACGATCTCATTTCCTACGGAGTGGACTTCCAGAAGGATGAAAACGGTGAATTAAGCTTTACCAGAGAAGGCGCTCATTCAAAGCCCCGTATTCTCTATCACGAGGATATCACCGGTGAAGAGATCACCTCAAAGCTTTTAGCAGAGGTCAGAAAAAGAAAGAATATCAGGATATACGAATATGTATCCATGATAGATATCATAGAATACAAGGGAAAGGTTCGCGGAGTTATCGCAAGCAGCGCTCCCGATAATGAGCTCGCCCTTAATAACCCCCACGTAAAAGCCGATAACGGGAGTCTGGTATTCGAGCTTCGTGCTCCCGAGGTAATATGGGCAACCGGTGGAATAGGCGGTCTTTACGCTCATTCCACGAATTATCCCCACCTTACGGGTGATGCCCTTGCAATTGCCTTAAAACACAATATTCCTTTAGAGAATCCCGATTACGTACAGATCCACCCCACCACTCTCTTCAGCAACAAAAAAGGAAGGGCCTTTCTGATATCCGAATCGGTAAGAGGCGAAGGTGCCATACTTTTAGATAAGAATAACAACCGTTTTGTAGACGAGCTTCTCCCCAGAGACGTTGTAAGCCATGCGATCTTTGAACAGATGGAAAAAGATAACACCGAACACGTTTGGCTTTCAATGGCTCCCATTCCCAGAGAAGAAATACTTACCCACTTCAAGCACATTTACGAGGAATGCCTTAAGGAAGGTTACGATTGCACAAAGGAGCCCATCCCCGTTGTTCCGGCCCAGCACTATTTCATGGGCGGTGTTCACGTGGATAAATACTCCGAGACCTCATTGAAGCATCTTTATGCAGTGGGCGAAACCAGCTGCAACGGTGTTCATGGTGCCAACAGACTGGCCAGCAACTCTCTGCTTGAGAGCCTGGTATTTGCAAAAAGGGCTGCACTTAAAATAAGTCACGAGCTTGAGAATATACAGATCCGCAAGCACAACATCGTGATCGACCTTAATAAATATACCAATTTAGATAAAATTGCCGCAGGCTATGCCTTAAGCGTCAATACCGAAATCGAAAGGATGAGACTCTATCATGAACAGCATAACAATGACATTAAACACAGACCGGTTAATATTGCAAGCGCTTAACGAGGATATTTCCAGCGAAGACGTTTCAACTAATGCAGTTATGAGAAGTGCTGTGCAGGGATGTGTCGATCTTATTGCAAAACAGGACGGCGTCATCTGCGGACTGAAGATTTTTGAAAGAGTCTTCACTCTGTTAGACAGCAATACAAAGGTTGAATTTTTTGCTGAAGACGGTGCGAAGGTGAAAAACGGTGATAAACTTGCCCTTATAACCGGCGACATCAGGGTTCTGCTCTCCGGAGAACGTACGGCCTTAAATTATCTTCAGAGAATGAGCGGCATCGCTTCCTATACCTCAAA
>JAILOD010000151.1 GCA_024691015.1 Lachnospiraceae bacterium | reverse complement strand
CGTATTTGGGATATCTGATCGGGAAATACGGTACGAATACAAATTATTATATAGTGTCCGATGATAAAGGGTTTGAAGTGGTGGCCGCTTTCTGGAAGGACCAGAAAATTCCGGTCAGCTGTGTTTCGCTGAAGGAAAAGGATAATACAGTTGAAAAACCGGTAACACCTGAGAAAACAAACACACCTGAGAAAACAAATACATCCGAAAAAACCAATACAACCAAATCGAAAAAGAAGAGCAAGGTCTCCTCGAAGGACTTAGCCACATTGGAAGAAGTTAAAACTCTTATAGGAAAAGGCGATGAACCGGAAGAGGTTCTGAAAATCTTTAATCAGTATAAAACAAAGGTTTCAATTAATAACGGACTTGTAAAACATTTCAAGGATACAAAGAAGGTAAGCGAAATATATAAAAAGTTAAAGCCACTTCTGAAGTCCAAGAACAAATCATAAGTCAATTTCGGGCGGAGTATGATTATGAACAGAACAAAAAATGATCCAGGTGAAAAAAAGCTGTTTTCCGTTGCGGAAGTTTCGTATGCCTGTGGGATAAGTCGAACATCTCTGATACGTCTTGAGGAAAGCGGATTTCTTAAGCCCTATCATGTAAATCCAGAAACGGGTTATCGCTATTATGATGTGAAAAATATAGTGGAGATCGGCCGGTATAAGCGCCTGCAGGCAATAGGGTTAACAAAAAGAGAGATGACACAGTTTTATCGCGGACAGGTTGACCCCGAGCGGTTTATTGAGGATCAGCGAAAAAAGTTAAATGAACTTCAGCATTTTATCAACGAATTCGAGCTTCGTTATACCGAAAAGAACTATACTGAGTCATTCACTGCATTTCCTGAGATGATCTGTTACTGTGATGATATTTCTTCATCATCCTTTAAAGAGGCCGAGTATCTGGCTTATACAACTTATAAAGAGGTCATTGCCGGAGGGTTTCGTGTGATCCCGGATCAACCGCCTGTTATTATCTCCGATAACTGGTCGGATCTTGAAAAGGACTCTCCCGAAGGCTGTAAATTAACCGTATGTATACCGGTAAAAGAGGCTTTTGAGCAGGATAAGGATCCGCATTTTCGTCTTTTTCCTTCGAGTGATGCATTTTCAGTATGCGGGTTCGGGGATTATTCAATTTTGTCAGATCTGATCTCCCGTCTATATGCATTATTGGAGGAAAAAAATCTCCGGCAGGACGGGCCGGTAAGAGTTATAATCCTTGTCACGCAGAAATCAACACCCAATGATTATATATTTGAATGCATGGTTCCGATAAAAAGGTAAAAACTGCCCCTCAGACGATCATCATCCGAGGGGCAGTTTTATTATTCCGTAATTTTTTTAAAGTTCATAACAGCAAATCTGTCACGGATCATTCGTATCCTGCGGCTGTTTGTAAACAATTCATGTATATCGGGATGAGCCTTGTAATAAGCGTTAAATTCCTCTATTATTTCCATGTTTTTACATTTATAACAGGAAATGATAGTCTGCATGACCAGATATCCCAAACATTCGGCATCATAATTTCCGTAATACGCCCGGAAAAACTCAATCCTGCCGCTTGTGGCAAGAGGCACTATCTCACGAAACATATCAGCAAGATCAACACGCTTAATGATCCCGCCTTTAAACATTTTTTCAATCCGGCGAGCTTTCAACCCAATTTCATGCAGAGCCTGTGTTGATATCCACTCATTATATTTCTCATCTTTTCTAATATGAAGATATCGCTGGTTTTCAACGATCCGGCATTCGATCGCACCATTTTCATCACGGATCACCTGCCAATCGGTATTATCATGCAAAACCGAACGTATCATGACCATATTATTATTGATATTTTCATCGTCCGGCCACTCATCACCCTTTCTAAATGATAAAGCCGTCACAGAATTAAATATCCGGGTAATATCATCTTCCACTGTTGACAACATACCATGCCTCTCGATCGCAGTCTGCAAGTGGTCAATAAGCTTATATGCAATAATACCTGCAAGAGCAGCAAGAATCCACCCGATAATATCGCTTGGAGATAAGCCGTCCGTGAATCTGAGATATGTTATAAAACCTGAAAAGCCATCCATTATTATTCCCCCTCGTAAATTAAGTATTAATCTAATATCACTGTCAGAAATTTACCTAAAAATCTGATATAAGTCAAGGGTATTCAGACTTTTTTAAATAATTGAATTCGAATATAAAATATTAATTTTTTTTGGCATTTTTTATTCAGAAAATCGTATATTACTTATGATAGAGTAAATACTGAAACTTTGCATTTTCGATTCATTTGTAATTGAAGTATCCCCACTGTCTTCAGTTAGCTGAAACTTATAATATTAGGAGGAATAATGCTATGGCAAAAGAAAAACAATTCCTGGAAAAATTCATGAGAAACGAGAAATTCATGACGATGATCGGAAGCGCATCGGATGAAGAGGTTGTGGAAATCGCAAAGAAAGCCGGATATGACATCGATCCTGCAGAACTGGAAAAGCAATTAACAGAAATGCGCGAGGCAATGTCGACGGAGATAGAAGAGATTGACGATGGGGAGCTGGACCAGGCAGCAGGCGGAAGAATGTTTTGCGGCGATACAGCACCGAGCGGTCATGAAATGGGGTGTATTTTGTCTTATCATGGCTTCGATACGTGCAAAGCAAGAGACTGGAAGTGTCAGAAAAACTTTTATTGCCTGGAAGAGCACGCAGATTTATATATACAACAATATGGTTTGTGTGAAGGATATTTCTACTGCGTGCAGGATATTATGAGAGATTTTGAAATGGGACTGTTTGATTAAAGATCCTCGGGCAAAACAAATCAATTAAAGAGCAGCCCCGTTACCGATATGATGCGGTAACGGGGATTGTATTATTTATGTTTTACGGAGACATCGTTTTGATAGAATGTTTGGCAGAGGAATATTTGGAGGGATGGCAATGAGACGTTATATTCTTGACAGCAGGTATTGGTTACGAGGCTGGTATAAGCTGCCAACCTGTGTTTATGACACAGTAACCCAGAAAGCTTTATTTCAGAGTAGAGAGAATTATGCTCTTATTTTAAAATGCAATGCACAACATGATTTTGACGAAGATAACCTGTCTGACAAGGAAAATGATGTTCTGAACAAGCTGCTTGAAGAGAAGGTGATAAGGCCAGCGGGGAAATGGGACATGCTGGCTCCGAAGCAGTGTTATCACAAGTATCCGGCACGCTACAGACGTACGGTGCACTGGTCTTTGACCGGGGCCTGCAATCTGAAGTGTCTTCATTGCTTTATGTCCGCACCGCATGCCAAGCATGGAAATCCCACGACAGAGCAGCTCATGGATTATATGGATCAGATAGAAGAGTGCGGTATTTTTAACGTTGATATTACAGGTGGGGAACCGCTTATCCGGGAGGATCTTGAGCTTATCGTCCGGACATTGAGAAAAAAGGGAATCAATATTGGCGTTATTATTACTAATGGCATGCTTGTGGATGAGAAACTGCTGGATATGCTGGAAGAAAATGATATGCATCCGGTTTTTCAGGTGAGCTTTGACGGGGTTGGAAAACACGATTTCTTAAGAGGTGTTCCCGGAGCTGAAAAGAAAGCCTTGGAGGCGATCAAATTGCTGGTATCTCGTGGGTATACGGTAGACTGCTCAATGTGTGTACATAAAGGGAATTTTGAAACAATCCCGGAAACCGTCAGGCTTTTAGGTAAAATGGGGGTTAAAAGCCTGAAATGCGGCCCTATGATGGAAAGCGGAGAATGGCTGAATCCGGAGGTAAAAGATCTTCACTTATCAATGGAGGAGTCATTAAAGATCACGGAAGAATATATTCCTCAATACTTTGAGGATGACGCTCCTCTTAGTATTTTGCTTTTCGGAGCATTTTTTTATGAAAAAGACACCGGAAATAAGTGGGGTATCTATCACGAAATGAAATGTTCCCGTGAAGATGAGGACAGTCAGATCGTCTGTCCGGTGCTTAAAGAAGCCTTCTATCTTGGAGCTGACGGTATGGTTGTTCCCTGCCAGGGTATGGCTGATATTGATTTTTTTAAGGACATGTGGACACTAAAGGATCATAGGCTGAGTGAGATCCTTAGGGAGTCGGAGTATGTCAAATTAAGCTATTGCTCCGTCGGGGATGTAAGACGTGGAAACAGCGAGTGCGTGGAATGTGAATATATCGACAAATGCACAGGAAACTGCAGAGAGGCGGCAGCCAGGGAAGGAAATTATTACGGTGTAAATCCCACTTCCTGTTATTTCTACAAAAACGGATGGGAAGAGCGGATAAGGGCTGTAGCGGATCCGGCT
>JAILOD010000088.1 GCA_024691015.1 Lachnospiraceae bacterium | reverse complement strand
TCGATCTTAATGGCATCCACGGGGATATCCTTGAGAGCTCCCATGGAATAGTTTTCTTTACCGTAATCATCCATAGCCACGGTGAAACCAAATTCCCTGAACTTCTTTATCAACGAAATGCGGCTTTCAAGATCTGACATGATGGCACTTTCCGTGATCTCCAGTTTCAGATTCTTAGGCTCTATGCCATATTTCTGCACAAGGAGGGTAAGTGTATTATAAACATCCACGTAGAAGAAATCTCTGGGCGAGATGTTTATGGACAGATACTTATCGGTAATTCCGATGTTCTGCCACTGCCTCAGCACTTCACAGGCCTTTTCCCAAATGAACTTATCCAGAACGGTGATAAAGCCGGTTCTTTCAAATACGGGAATAAACGCTGCGGGAGGTACCACACCCTTCTTGGGACGTACCCATCTGGCCAGTGCTTCACCGCCTTCACTGTATCCGTCCTTATCAACAATAGGCTGGATATAGAACGTAAATTCCTTATTTTCAATGGCGCTTTTAAGTTCGCCCACTATCTCCTGCTCCTTCTTCAGCTTGTCGCTGATCTCCGCATTATAGTGAGCCACACGATTATTTAAATTGTCCTTGATCTGCTCCATAGCCAGCATAGCCCTGTCGCACATTTCCGCAATAGGTATCTGGGGATCCGTAACCTCGTATACACCGATATTACAGAATACCTTGTAATATTCATTACCGGGTACACGCACTGCCTTTTGAGCCACCTCGTTAAACAGCTCGTCCGAATAGCGCTCTTTTCTCATGCAAAGCGCAAATCGGTCGTTGTCCAGACGGGCGGGAATGCTGTCCGTACCGCTGCAGTTCTTAATGAGCTGACGCGCGATGTTCACCAGCACGCCATCCGCCACCTTACTGCCGAAGAGCTCGTTTATCATCTTGAAATCCTTGATATTACTGGTGACGATGACTCTCTTAACGTCCGGCTCTTCTTCAAGAAGCTGCCTTACTCTGGCTTCAAATCCATCGCTGTTATATATGGCTGTAAGATTATCGTGGCTTGCCTTGTACTGCTCGGTCTTAAGGTCCGTGATATTCTTGGTCCTGTCGGTCATCATCAGATAAAATCCGATGAAATTGCCCTTTTTATCCTTAAGTTTCTTATATTCCGATTCAAAATAGTGATTCTCGCCGTCGATCTCGAAGGTATCGGTCTTGGCATTATCGGGCGTGTGCTCGTAGTCCAGTTCCGGGAACCGGTCGGAAAGATATTCCATTAAGGCATACGGATTGCCGGCACCGAGTTTGAATATCCTGCCCGCAAACCGGTTATTGTAAACGCAGTTTCCGTCATTATCGAAGCAAAGAACCGCCGCAGGCACGTCATTCATAGTAACCTCCAGCATCTGGGTCTCCACCCGGGTCTTGTCGTACACAAGCAGATAGAAACTGATGTACAGTGCGATAAGTGCATACAAAAGCCCGTTGAAACCGGCCAGATTCTTGCTGAAGATAATATAATTGTCCAGGCCCACCAGTGCGAACATGGCGCCCACCACGTATATGTACTTTTTCTTATAAAAGGAGGGGCTCTGAACAGCCTTCAGGATGAGCATGACTATGCTTGCAAGAGTATAAACGGCGCAGGTCACCACGTGCACATAGAATAAAGGCAGTATCAGGGGCTGGAAAACCAGGAAATCGCTGCTGTAGCGAGGGAGCTGCACCATCTCAAAGATATTGCCGTTCATGATGTTTGCCACACCGAGGCCGAAGTTCACCAGGTTAAGCACGATGCCCGCAATAAAAGCAGGTAAAGGTATTGAAAACACCCTGGTGAATACGCTGACAAAGAGCATGAAATAAAAGAGTTCCCATTCTACAAACATCAAAAACAGGGAATAGAAAATGCTGGATATGATCTCGTCCTGAATACAGAAGCTTAAGCAAAAGGTAAGGGCCGCAAACGCGCCGAATACAATGATCACGCGGATCTTTCTGCCCACTTCTCTTTCCCTCGCTCTGATGGTTATTGCCGATGCCAGGGAAAGAAAAAATATCAATATATATATAACATATAAAAATACTCTCATATGTTCTCCTTCTGCCCATGTACCAATAATAGGAATGCTTAAAAACACATCCCTTTAAGGTATTATACACCAATTTTTTGAAAATTAAACACGAGTGGCGATTCTTTCTTGATTTTTAATTATTAATGTCACAGTTTGTTAAAAATGCAAAAAATGAACCCCTAACCCCGTCCCCAAAGGTTCATTTTGCGATTACTATTTTGTCGGGCTCCACGTGG
>JAILOD010000073.1 GCA_024691015.1 Lachnospiraceae bacterium | reverse complement strand
TACAAGCTGAATTTCTTCGGGAGTCAGTTCGAATTTTTGAATGATCGGTAGATTTTTGCAGTTTTCAGATACATAGGAACCGTAAAAAGCATTTCCGGATACATATTTTTTATTCCTTCTGCTTTTTAACGCAGGATTCCTTCCTGACAGCAGTTCATCCCTTAGCGCCGAAACATAGCTTTCCGAAAAATAATGTATTTTACCTTCGGTGTATTCGGGTACAATTTTGCCCAGTCTGATCCAGTTCCTGCCGGTTGCGACAGAAACAGACAATTGATCACATAACTGTTTTAAGGATAAAAGCTTATTGGAATACATACCCTGCCTCTTTGATCGAATAACAGTCAGCCTTTAAGTACTGCTTAAAGATCTCAAAACAAACTCATTTGACCATTCATGATCTTATAATAACCATGCTCTATCTTTTCATTTCCTTCATGTGTCATTATTTCAAAGCTGCTTAAATTCTGCTGCTTGATCACCAGCTTGATAACACACGCAAAGCAGCTTATCACATCGCTTTTATTGATGTCTGAAAAACAAATAAGCTGTACATTAAAGTGTTTGGCAATATCAAACATAGGCTTCAATAAATGCGCTGATGTGATCTTCCCAAAAGGATTATCCAATATAAGGACACTCCTTACATCCCTGCTTACTACTCCGGATACCGACCTTGTGTAATTCATAAGTGTAAGAACAACCGAGAAGAATACTACAAACTTTTCCGCACCGGAGCTTTGTGTCAATGTATCCTCCCACCTCTTGTACGACGAATTCGCACTATTCAGATCGATCTTGAAAACCTTAACCGGAACTGTTTCTTTTGTGATATACCTGTGCAGGAGCCGCTCACTGCTTACAATGCTCTTCGCCCGTTTCCTGATCTGCTTCTCCTCCTGGTTATCGATCAGCATCCTCTTAATTTCATTGGCACCTTTCTCAATTTCGTTACGGATCGATACTTCGGATGCTTCTTCAGATAATTCCTTCTCTTCGGGAAGCTCGATCTTCAGCATCGGAGTTTGCGGTTTCCCCTCATAAATATGTGCCTTCGAGCTTCCCGCGATCATTCTCAGGTCTTCGTATACCCGTTTTCCCTGCAGAAAGCACTGATTAACGAGATCATTGAAATCGTTGGTGATCTCCTTAAGATCTGTTTCTATCTTGCTGTTTATCTTACTTATCGATTCGATCATTGCTGTGATACTTTCACTTATGGTAAACAGACGATCTCCTCTTATTTCCTCATTGTCAAGCATTCCGGCAATCGCATCCAGTTTACTTACGATCTCGGCCAATGCTATATCCTTATAAGCAGCAACGGTTACCTGTATCCTTCTGCTTAATTCATTCTTCTTTCCAAAAAATACATTTCTGCCGGAGTTGAGTTTTTCCCTGAGTTCCTTCCACTGTTCATCCGGTTTCTCACTCAGCGAAACACCCTCAACTGCGATACCCACCGGATATTCTTCAAGAATATTGTTGACCTGATCAGATATCTTCTCAAGAAAACGTTTTTCTGTCTCCAGTTCATTATGTTTCCCTGAAAGGCTTTTTATCTCTTCCCTCGCTTTAAACATTCTCTCCTCGAAAGATTCACCGATTTCATCCTTCGGAAGCGGAACCCCGTCATGCTCGGACAAAGCTCCTTCTGCATGCTTTAACGCCTGATCAGAGGCTTTAAATTCTCCGTTTTTATCTGTATATTCACTCTGCCTTAAGTCCCGAGCCTTTTCACAAGCTTCTCTCTGTTGTCTCACCTGAGGCAATGCTTCAGTCGAGAGCGATGGATCGGTATATTCACTGTCTTCACAGGTGTAACCCGCAAGCTCATCTTCACTCTTTTGTTTTATTCTGCGTTCCGTTTCCAGTGTATTTCTCAATCCCTCCAGACTTTCATCCATATTCCGAAGATGTTCTTTATACTGAGTGAACAGTATTTCATATTCCCCTTCAATCAGTTCTGCAGCTTTGGCATTGTTGACATTTTCCAGAACAGTCCGGATTTTGTCCAGCAATCCACCAATATTCACCGCCTCATCCTTCAAAGACGCCAATTCTGTATTATGTTTTTCCAGGTCATCGCAGGCATTCTTATGATCAGCCTCCGCAACACTTTTCTCTTTATATGCATCCTGTACTTCCCTGTATTTTTCCTGTTCTTCCGATAACATTTCGATTAATTCGGCAAACAGATCCAGCCATTTGTCAGTTTTTTGGATAAGGCCATTGCATTTCGTTTGTTTCTCTTTCAGTTTATTTATCTCTTCCTTAAGATTAATCTGCTCATGATCGAGTTCTTCCTTTTTTGACTCTATTTCCCTAAGCTTAGCTTTAAAGCCTTCAATTTGGTCTTCCTGCTCTTTACTCCAATTCTCATCATATTTAAAATTATCCGCTGTAAGCTGTTCGCTCTTCGCTTCCCGAAGGTGATCCCGAGACTGTTTCAGGCTTTCCTCCAAATTGAGAATATCTCCGGATATACTGCTTACATAATCCTCTCTGTTTGCAAAAAATTCTGTATCATAAGCAGTCAGGAATGCACCGGATTCATTGGTCCCATTAAAGATACGATCTACCTGTTCCATTGTGAACAAAGGTACAACAGCAGGAAGCCAGTCTGCATTTCCGGCAGACAGTAATCTCTGTATTCCCTTTTCATTATCAAACAGTAGAGCATAAGCCATCTCAGGACACGCGTTCAGTATCTCCTCCGCTCTTTCCGTGGATATTGTGCCTGCTTCGATCAATCCGCATATGTATTCTTCGCCGGTTGTAGGATTAAGTCCGGTAGAATTCACGTAATTCATAATCTCCGGCAGAATATGAAGATAGCCTGCCTCTGCTGCTTTCTTTTTCTCATTAAGGCTATCAAGCCTTCGTTTTCCGGTTGTTATTTCTGCTTCTGCAGTCTCGATATCCCTGCGGATCGCATCACACAAAACCCCGTTAAACGCAGCAGTATTTTCATAACTGTACTTTTCACAAATTTGGGTAATCTGTTCAAATGCCGAGTTATATTCCTCAATCCTGCTTTCTGCTTCTTCTAAAGAACGAAATACATCATTATGTCTGATCATCAGTTCTGCAGTCTCCTGAGGGATAAGAAGCATTCGTTTATTCTTCTCTGCAATACTGTTTTCTATTTCGATTAAATCATTTTCCAGTTCCTTGCGTTCTTCTTCTCTTTGGGCCCTTTCCGCTTCCGTTTCATCTTCGGCATAGAATCCGGTCAGCTTTCTCTGTGCTTCGATCTGTAAGCTTCTTATTCTCTTATCTGTATTACCCTTTGCCTCTTCAAGGCGGGTCGATGCACGGTTGTAACGATCCCTCGCAGACTCATACACTGCCTCGGCCTTTATCCTTACCTCCTTGCATACCTTTACATTTTCAGATTCGTGTTCTATATTTTCTTCTATTTCTTTTTTTCTGTTTTCCTGCCCCTTTTTGGCCTCTTCGGCCTTAACAAAAGCGGAGTATTTCAGGTTCGCGATCCGTTCTGCATCCTTCGAATTATTCTCTCTGTCTTCTATAAGTTTCTTTATTTCTATAATCTTCCCGTCTGCCTCCTGTATCTGACGGTAGAGTTTTGCACAGTGAAGGATATCCTCCTCATGCTTCTTTTCTTCGAGTTCCGCTTTGCTCCGATCAAGAAGCTCTTGTGCTTCTTCCATTGCATTTCTTGCTTTATCCTGTCTATCGACAGCATCATAGTATTTCTTCGATTTATCCTCGTATTCGATATGATGGATCAACCCCTTCTGCTTTTCTGCTTCCCGGTCTATCCCATCCATATCCGTATTAACTGCATTTATCCGTTTGCTGAGTGATAATACAAAACCACGCGTTTCGGATACATTAGTAACAAGCCTGTCATTTGCATTATAGAGTTCATCACTTATTCCACTGACAGTCTCCAGATCGTCCAGCAGTTTTTTATTGACATCTCTCTGCCTGATCACAGACTCCTTGTCGGTTATCTTCTTCGCATAGTTGATAAGCATCGTTTCCAGGGAACTGTCAGTCCCTTTGGATGCCGAACTCATAAGCTTTTGCTCAATAGCCGGTATGAAAAATTTCGCTATCAGTTTGTCAGAGGTTTTAGCTTCATCGAAATATTTATCAAGTCCTCCCTCATCCTTATTCAATACTTCAATGACACTTTCCCATTCAGTCCTGTATATGCCATATTCCGCCAGATAATCGGCCCATTTCACTGCATCGTCCGAAGAAAAATACTCCAAAGCCCCTCTGCTTGTTTTTGCACGTTCTCTGACATACTCAAACCGGGCAGGAACATAATTTCCGTTTTCATTAGCCGAGAGATCCAGGCTTGCGATACTATATGCCGAATACGTTTCATAACGCGTTGTAAATGTATAGTATTTTATAGAGTTTCCTCTCTGGTTTTCTTCCGTGGATGCACTTGAACCGGCAGCTATCGCAATACCGGTCAGCAGTTTTTCCTTACTGCCATCCAGATTCCATTCCAATAATATAAATGAATGGTCGCCGGTATGCGAAAAATATTCCTCAATATGTCGTCCTCCTGCCATAGCTTTTGGATGTACCGGCTGCATTATCAGCTGTACCAGAACAGTTTTGCCTCCGCCATTATAGAGGTTGAATAACGTATTAAGCGCCTCTCCCGTTCCCGATGAGGATAAATCATATAACTCATCGGGAATAAATCTGTTCCCGTCATTGTAATTGAGGTTTACTATACGGATCTTATTTATCTGAGGCATTGTTTTCCTCCTCTATCCATTTATTGATCATATGAACTCTGTCCTTGCGTAACACATATGGCATAAGATCCCTGACTTTTTTCGTGGGCCTTATTCTGTCTCCGTCATCTTCAAAAAAAAGTTCGTCCGCTCTGAATTTCAGCAGGATCTTGTTGACAACTCCATAACGTTCATCTATCCTTCTGCTGCTTGTATCGCCTTCCTTCTTGCTCAGCCAGTCCTCCGCAAGCATGTGGAAATTTTCACTGTAATCATCGGTCTTGTCCTCTTTATCAATATCACCGCTCGAAACCTCCATGCAGTGTTCCGTAAATTTCCTTATAAGTTCTTCTTTCGTAATGAATGATCTTACCTGTGCATCTACTCCTTCACCCTGAAAGAACACATACAAAATATAAATTGCCAGATAATTCATCAAATAAAGATCTCTACTCTTCACTTCATTCGTAGCCTTTATATCGGCCCGGTAATCTATGTTATTCTTGAGAAACAGATCATTGTCCTGCGTCGGAACCATATAGATCCGATCCTGTGCAGGGATTATCTCAAATCCGAGTTCCGTTCCCATTTGATCGAGTTCGTCTCTGGCCTCCGTATCTTCTGCAAGACTCCATATGAGACTGTTGTCATTTCTGTCAATCCAGCCTTTTTTCATCAGTTCATGATATAACTTAAGGGCTCCACTGTTCATCGCTCTACCTCAACCTTATAATTTGTCATTCTGATCTTCACCGATTCCCCACCGTCACGCAGATCAAAATCAAAAGCTTCTTCCGATGTCGTAAACCGTAACCTCTTCATTTCCAGATACTGTTTTGGCAGTTTGGATAAAGCCCATAACAGATCCAGTTCTCCTAAAGGCTCTGCTATTATCACACCTTCCGTATTCCGCAGCTCTTCAAGATCTATCTTTCCCTTTTGATATATCGTCATCAGCGTATTGGGGAGGAATCCATCCTTACTCCATTCCATCAGTTCGCCGACTGATAACGAATGAACATATTCCTTTATCTCAAATGTTGTTTTATCCTGTACATACGAAAAAAATGAGTTACAGATATCCAAATATATCTGATTACGCTCTCGTATCCGTCTTTCAACCTCTTCATCATCATCGTCTATCCTTAAGCCCGGCTCATATTCATCATTATTAATATATCCATAAGCCGCATAAAAGTTTTCTATACTGAATTTTTTCTCCAGATTCGGACTGACGAGCGGCCAAAGCAGTGTTAATGCCGCATCTCCCAGACCATCTCCCATTCTGCGAAGCTTAACCATAATGTCCTGTTCAAAATTCATCCGTTCAAAGCTCTTTATTGCAAAACTGTCACGAAGAATCTGATTATATGAATCTGCTGCCGAATTCCTGGCATTGATCAAAGACCGTTGTTCCGTAATGGTCAGGTCCAGGTTTTGGTTGATCTCATTTAATTCCCTAAGGTTTTTTCTGGCTTCTTCCGTATCGGCTCCGGTCTCAAGAGCGTTTTTTATATCATTCACTTCCCGTTGTGCCGTCCGATGTATCTCCTGCAGCTCCTTCTGTTCATCAACCATCAACGTCCTGAACTGCCCGACTATCCTCTCATACTCATCAACGGTAATCTTTGTGATATTCTCACGACATCGTAAAAGAAAGTCATTCAGACTGTGGCCCATATTTCGTAATCGTGCCACCAATTCCCTGCTTTGAGTCAATGCTTTGGAATAATTCTTTCTCTTCATATATTCCTGCATTTTGAAGCGGGTGACTGAATAATCGAGTTCCGACTCTATTTCCATAGATCTGTACAAAAAGTCGAATACATCATCCGTTAGATAGTAGGAGCCATTCTCCTCGTTGATAAGCCTGACAGGCATGCTTTTAAACACTTCCTCATCCGCGAAGAAGGTGTTATATTCAATCATCTTTCCATTATTCTGAAGAACATTTACAACTATAAAATAAGCAAGCTTATTTGTATCGATCTCATATTCTTCCGGAATGATACTAATAATGCTGTCAAGAAAGCCTTCTATATCTTTTAGGTTACAGGTCTGAACATCACTGAGCGTTCGATCCTTGATATACAAAAGAACGGCTACGATCAGGTTGTTTAAGATGTCAAAGTCACCCTTGAACATCTTTCTGATATCATCCGGGCATGCCGATATCGAAATGCTTCGAACGATATCTATAAACTTCATTCTGTTTTGAAAGCCTGTAAACATTTCCTGAATATCCGGGCGAAGCATTCTCTCACCTCTCACTTAATACCGTGTATGGAATTATTTCCTGCGGGATCAGCTTATTATCTTCTAACACGCTATTCAAAAAGCTCCGCTCCTCTGCAGAAAATCCTTCAAAAAGATCATCAAAAGTTACTCCTTCCTTTTTTGAGGAAGGACTGTCCTCCGGGGTTATATTCCGGGCTCTTTCTATCATTTTCCTGTACCCGGGGAGAAACAGTTCTATATTCAGGGAAGTGTTCACTTCTCTGGTTCGTCTGAAGATATCAAAGCCTTCACGATCAATATCTCCCCAGTACAGAAAGGTTACGTTAGGATTCCCCATAAACCTTACATATTCAACCAAAGCTCCCTGCTTATGTGATACCTTATTGCCGTTTCCATAGACTACACCATCTATATCAACACCAAATAATCTCCTGAAATGATCTTCAAACATGCACCTTCTGATATTGAACCAGATATCCTTGTTCTCGCAGATCAGCAATCTCAGATCATTTTTCCTTTCCGGTATATAATCGTGGAAGCAATACTCCGGCGTATCATAAAATCCCAGATCAGAATCCGTTATTTCCAGGTGTCGGAGCAGAGACTTCACTTCCTTATCATCAAGCACCTTCTCACGCCCAAATATCTCAAAAGACCTCTCTTTTCTGGAAACACTCTCTCCGGGTTTCTTTGAAAACAGATACAGGTTCAGACTATCTATTACTTCTTTATGCTTTAAATACCCCTGTAAATGTAAAGATAAATATCCGCTCTTACGCAACGCCGGATGCAATTGTCTTATCTGTTTTTCGGTTTCTTCATTCAATTCTTCATTTGATCCTTCTTCGATCAGGATCCGGTATTTTTTAAACATCGGATATATGCGATTCCC
This sequence comes from Lachnospiraceae bacterium, assembly GCA_024691015.1. Lineage (GTDB taxonomy): Bacteria > Bacillota > Clostridia > Lachnospirales > Lachnospiraceae > NK4A144. Next base: position 3,108 of record JAILOD010000073.1, on the reverse strand, counting down.
GTTATTTCCGGAGCCTTTCATGGGCTCCAGGACCTTATCGCTTACCATCCGGGATATCATATCGAACAAAGCTTTCGTATCTGCCTCTTCCACTTTCATAAGGGTTATCAGATCTTCAAGTAAGATGGTCTTTTTTCCGTACTTCAATAATTTATGCTTAATATCCATTTCTCGTCCATTTCCGCCTTATCATCGGGATTTATACTTACAACTCAGCTGTCCGCCTGTTAGATAGACCAGTACCCGCGCAGCTTGAATGTAGCTCGGAACTGATCAATAACCATCATTCCCAATTGCAAGCTGATCGCGGATCTCTATATAATGCTCAACAATCTCTTTCTGAACAGAGGGAGGATACTTCAGCACAGTATATATTGTGCCTATCTTGCTTGTCTGTTCAGCAACAACAATGCCCTTGGTCTTTCCGGTCTCTGTCGGAACCTGAATATTTCTGCCATCGATATTCTGCTCCTCCACATAACCTTTTTCTGTGAGAAATCTGAAAATGTCCGTGCCAAATATATGCTTAACATTATCCCCGGATGTAATCCTGTTTAGCTCGTCCTTGATCTCACGTAATAGATAAAGATCTCCATATTCGAACTTTTCCTCGTCCTCTGGATTGAGATAAAATGGTTCTTTTCGGTTCTTGTGCTTCTTTGCATACTTAACTCTAGCATCTTGAGCATCGTCATCAGCCTTGATACTTGTAACTGATTCGGGATTCTCATCCATAAATGCTGTTATAGCTTCGATAAATCTCTCACCATATTTTTCATACTTGGCCTCACCTACTCCTGATACTCCAAGCATAGATAACCTGTCACGAGGAACCTTCACGCTCATGTCTATCAGCGTCTTATCACTGAAGACAATATAAGGCGGCATTCCTTCTTCCCCTGCAATAGAAAGTCTTAACCGGCGAAGCGTTTCAAACAATTCATATCCCGCTTTCGTAAGAGAATCCGTACTTTTCCTGATATGGCTTCTTGTCTGCTTCTCAGCTTCTCTCTCCTTAGTTGTTCTGATAAGAACTTGTGCTCCGGCTTCCTTAAGAGGTTTTATATCACCTAAGCGTATCACACTGTATTTATCTGTTGTCTGGTAAAGATATCCATCCAGAATCAGCTGGCTGATAAGCAGTCTCAATTCCGATTCAGACCGTTCCTTTAACGCGCCATATGTTTTGTATTCAATAGTACCAAGTTCTTTTAATCTGGCTCTGTTTGCCCCCATAAGCGTTCCAAGGATTATATTTAATCCATATCTGCCTTTTGTTTCCCAAACACAATTGATGACCTTTTTGGCATCCTCAGTCATATCAATCTCAGTATACTCTCTATGGCAATTTCCGCAGTTGCCGCATGCTTCATTGGTTTTCTCTCCAAAGTACGCAAGGATATAATTTCGAAGGCACCCGGATGTCTTACAATAACCTTCCATGATCTGAAGTCTTTTAATATCCCGTTCTCTGATCGGCTCAACATCTTCATCAGGAATATCCGTAATACCCTTGTGTTCCAACATGTATTTATTTATCATGACATCCTGTAGGGAAAACAGCAGAATACACTGTGACGGTTCGCCATCTCTTCCCGCACGTCCGGCCTCCTGATAGTAATTTTCCATGCTCTGTGGCATGTTGTAATGAATAACATACCGAACGTTTGATTTGTCGATACCCATACCGAATGCATTTGTGGCTATGATCACCGGAGCTCTGTCATATATAAAATCATTCTGACTTTCTTTTCTCTCTTCATTATTCATTCCGGCGTGATATCTTGCTACCTTGATGCCTGCACTTGAAAGCAGTTCATACAATGCATCCACATTTTTTCTTGTAATACAGTAAATGATACCACTTTCATCCGGATGATTTCTGATATATTCCAGAACATAGTCATCCTTTTTCCTGGTCGTCTCCACATCAAAATACAGATTCTCACGATCAAAGCCGGTCACTACGATCTTCGGATCCTGCAATTTAAGGACACAACAAATATCGTTTTTTACTTCTTCTGTTGCCGTAGCGGTAAATGTACTTACTATGGGTCTCCTGCTCAGACTCTCAATAAAATCTACTATTTTAAGATAGCTTGGCCTAAAATCCTGTCCCCATTGTGAAATACAGTGAGCCTCATCTACCGTCACCATTGATATACTGACCTGACCGGCAAAACTCATAAACTCCCGACTTTCAAGACGTTCAGGTGCAACATACAGGATCTTATAATCTCCTGCAAGCGCTTTGTCGTATACCGCAGATATCTGTGATTCAGTCAAAGAAGAATTAATATATCCTGCCTTAATCCCGGCCTCATTTAATGCCTTGACCTGATCCTGCATGAGCGAGATAAGCGGTGATATAACTATTGTAATTCCGGGCAGAAGTAGCGCCGGGATCTGATAACAGACTGATTTACCGGATCCCGTTGACATGATAGCCAATACGTCTTTCCCGGCAAGAATAGAATCAATGATCTCCCCCTGTCCCGGTTTGAACGAATCATAACCAAAATAGACTTTTAATGCTTCTTTTGCATTCATACTCATTACCAATTGTCGTTATTTTTATTCATCAAACGACATTTCCCCTCTTTTTATTTCTTCAAATGACCATTTTAAATGCTTTCATTATTCCCCATCATAAAAACCATTAATAATATTATGCAACACACAGGAAAAACAAAGAATAAACTACAGGTTTAATTTCGGGTTCAAATTTTTGATTTTTATTTGAACATTTCGTATTTTATTTCGTATAATTATCTTAGAAATACTATTTGCTAAGGAGATTTTTATTATGAAGAAAATGATGTTCGCAATTATATTTATGATCGTTGCCAGCCTGGGTTATTCAACGCTTTGTTATGCGGATACAGTTGCCGTACCTTACGGTGATTCAGGCACTGTAATGCAGACAGGACCGCAGAACGGAGGAAGCTACAGCAGAACGGATATGGTCTATCTTCCCGGAACTGACACGACATATGATTCTATCTATTCCAACGGAATAACAGATGACAGATATTTTAATGTTAACGGGGTACAATATACACAGATCACAACAAGCTATGGCAATACCGGAATGGCTACGGTGACTGT
>JAILOD010000035.1 GCA_024691015.1 Lachnospiraceae bacterium | reverse complement strand
GGTTTTCTATAACTTATTGAAGAATTTTAGCATCTTTTTCCGGTCGTTTTCGCATTCATTTTCTTTATCGAAAATTTATACTCTAAGACTTACGGATATGATAAAATTAAGTCCGCTTAATTTATATTTTTATTTCGAAAGGGGATACTATTTAATGGAGAATTTTACGTTTTACAGTCCCACCTATTTTGTTTTCGGAAAGGATGAAGAAAAACAGGTTGGGGATCTCGTCAAAAAGTTCAACGGCAGCCGCGTGCTCATTCATTACGGTGGCGGCAGTGTAGTTAAATCCGGCCTTCTGGACAGGGTTAAAAAGAGTCTTTCAGATGCCGGTCTTACTTTCATAGAGCTGGGCGGCGTTAAGCCCAATCCAAGGAGCGGTCTTGTTTATGAGGGAATTAAGCTCTGCCGTGAAGAAAAGGTTGATTTTGTTCTTGCAGTCGGTGGCGGAAGCACCATCGATTCATCCAAGGCTATCGCAGCCGGTACCGTTTATGACGGTGATTTCTGGGATTTTTATTCAGGCAAGCTTATAGAGGAAGCTCTTCCCGTAGGTACGGTTCTTACCATCGCTGCAGCCGGCAGTGAAGGAAGCGGCGATTCGGTTATCACAAATGAAGATGGTATGTTTAAGAGAGGTGCTCATGGCGAAGCTATCCGTCCCGCATTTTCCATTTTGAATCCTGCTCTTACAGAGACTCTTCCTCCGTATCAGACAGCCTGCGGTGTTACGGATATTATGGCTCATCTTCTTGAACGTTATCTTACCAATTCCAAAGATGTTGTTACGACTGATCGTCTTATTGAGGGCCTGCTTCTTGCAATGATCGAGGAAGCTCCCAAGGTTATTGAAAACCCTCACGATTATGAGGCCCGTGCCAATATTATGTGGGCCGGTATGATGGCTCATAATAATTCCTGCGGTGTAGGCAGAAGTCAGGACTGGAACAGCCACGATATCGAACACGAGCTTTCTGCTATGTATGACTGTGCTCACGGTGCCGGTCTTGCGGTTACCTTCCCCAATTACCTTTCTTATGTATATAAGCACGATATCGATCGTCTTGTTCAGCTCTCGGTTCGCGTCTGGGGCGTTGAGGAGAATAAGGCCGATCCCGAGGCTGTTATCATGGAAGGTATAAAGCGCTTCCGTGCTTTCCTTAAGGCTATCGGCATGCCGGATAATATCACTGAGTTTGGAGCCAAGGAGAGCGATATTGATGCTCTTGCTCATACTGCCTGCTACGGAAACGGCCGCGACGGCTTCCTCCACGGATTTAAAGAGCTCAGCGAAGAGGATGTTAAGAATATCTATAAGCTTATGCTTTGAGGGGATTGATCTGAGGACCCGATATTCCTCGTCTGATATTTATAAAAATAATTAAAATATTTACGATTTGAACACAATTTGAACACAAAATCCAAATATAATACTTTTTAAGATAGTTGATCAACTCACTATCTCCCCCTCATAAGTGTGTGGGATAGCGCGAGTATGAATTCCCAATTATTGATACTCAATTCTCACGCAACACAGAGCTTGTTGGTCTCCCCCAACAAGCTCTTCTCCCTTTTCCGGTCGAAAAAAAGCCCTGCCTGTGTTATTATAGGCAGGGTATTTTTTTGAATTTACCCGAATTTAGTTTGTGGAGGTTTTATGGCTTTAGACGGAATCACGGTAGCAGCACTTACCGATGAATTAAATAAGGAAATAATAAACGGAAGGCTGTATAAAATTGCCCAACCCGAAGACGACGAGATACTTCTCACGGTTAAAACGACCGATGGCAAGACAAAACGTCTTCTCATTTCGGCAGGTGCATCATTACCGTTTATGTACCTCATAGAAGAGAACAAACCATCTCCCTTAACGGCACCTAATTTCTGCATGCTTTTAAGGAAGCATCTCTCAAACGGGCGTATCACCTCTATTACCCAGCCGGGGCTGGAGCGTATCATCCGGATCGAGGTAGAACATTTAGATGAGCTCGGAGATCTGAAGAAAAAGACTCTCGTAACCGAGCTTATGGGAAAACACAGCAACATCATCTTTATCGACGAAAATAATAAGATCATAGACAGCATAAAGCATATATCTTCTCAGGTAAGCTCGGTCAGAGAAGTATTACCCGGAAGGGAATATTTCATTCCGAACACCGAAAACAAATGGGATTTTCTTAACGAACTGGATAAGCCCGGTTTCTACGCTGCTGTCAGGAAATCAGCTCAGAGCATTATCAAAATGATATACACCACCTATACGGGTATATCTCCCGTAATAGCTTCCGAGCTTTGTTTCAGGGCAGGGCTGGATGCAAATGCTTCCACTGCCTCTCTTGAAAGCGGTGACATTGAAGCCTTGTTTACGGAGCTGTTTAACCTTTCTGAAAGAATAAGTGCCGGGAAGTTTACCCCCAATATCATCACCGATAAGGGTGAGCCCGTTGAATTTGCCGCTGTGGAGCTTACACAGTATTCCGATCTTACAAAGGTCGAATACCCTTCCGTTTCAACACTTCTCTATAACTATTACGAACAGAAGAACGCCATCGCCCGGATACGTTCAAGATCGGCCGATATAAGAAAACTGGTATCCAATGCCATCGAAAGAAACGCCAAAAAAATCGATATCCAGAGAAAGCAGCTTAAGGACACCGACAAAAAAGAAAAATACCGTATTTACGGAGAGCTTATAAACACATACGGATATTCGGTCGAAGAAGGCTCATCTTCTTTTGAAGCCGAGAACTATTACGACGGAAAAAAGATCACCATACCTTTGGACCCCACTCTCCCAGTAATGGACAATGCAAAAAAATATTTTGACAGATATATGAAACTGAAGCGCACCGAGGAAGCAGCAGCTTCCCAGCTTGAAGAAAGTCTGGCTGAACACAACCATCTGGAATCAATACAGAATTCTCTCGATATCGCTTCCTGCGAGGAGGATCTTTTCCAGATCAGAGACGAGCTTGTGCAGTGCGGCTATATAAAAAAGCATTCCGGTAAAAAAGGAGAAGCACGAACAAAATCAAATCCGCTTCATTATATCTCCTCAGACGGATTTGACATCTATGTCGGAAAAAACAACTTTCAAAACGATCAGCTTACCTTTAAGCTGGCAAACGGAAATGACTGGTGGTTCCACTCCAAAAGCTTCCCCGGATCACACGTGATACTCCGCGTCGGAAAAACCGCAGAAAAGGACATTCCTGACAGGGCCTTCAACGAAGCAGGTGCTCTGGCCGCATATTATTCAAAAGGCAGAGACCAGGCCAAGGTGGAAATAGATTACGTTATCAGAAAAGAAGTGAAGAAACCGGCCGGCAGCAAACCGGGGTTTGTGGTCTATTATACCAACTATTCGATGTCCATAGCACCGGACATCTCTTCCCTTAAGCTTATAGAATAAATATTATCATGAATATTAAAAGAGCCCCGTCAATTATGACGGAGCTCTTTTATTTCGTATATTTTACGGTACAAGCCAATCGTACATATTGGTGTATTCTCTTGCGGAATTCTGCCAGGAGTAATCCTGTGCCATTCCGCGGTCGATTATCTTGTTCCATTCTCTCTTCCTGTTCCAGAAAACATCCATTGCATACCTTATGGCACCGAGCATCTCGTGAGCATTATAATTGGTAAAGGAGAAGCCCGTACCCTTTCCCTCGTATTCATTATAGGGCTCAACGGTATCTTTAAGACCACCTGTCTCACGCACGATGGGAACGGTTCCGTATCTTAAGCTCATCAGCTGGGAAAGACCGCAGGGCTCGAAGAGGGACGGCATAAGGAAGGCATCACAGGAAGCGTAGATCTTGTGTGAAAGCTCTTCGGAATAGTATATGTTTGCCGAAACCTTGTCGTTGTACTTCCAGTCAAAGTGCCTGAACATGTTCTCATATTTTTCTTCACCGGTTCCAAGGATAACAAGCTGTATGTGCTCCTGACATAACTCATCCATAATATAAGAAATAAGATCTATACCCTTCTGATCGGTAAGCCTTGAAACAAGGCCTATCATAAATGCCTGATCATCCTTGTAAAGACCGAGCTCCTCCTGAAGAGCACGTTTATTCTTGATCTTTTCCTTACGGAAATTCTTGGGATTATACTGCTTTACGATAAATCTGTCCGTTTCGGGATTGTATAGATCGTAGTCTATACCGTTTACAATACCTCTTAAATCATGCTCGCGGGCCCTCAAAAGGCCATCCAGCTTTTCGCCGTAGAAGGCTGTTTTTATCTCCTCGGCATAGGTGGCGGAAACAGTTGTGATCGCATCGGCAAATACCAGCCCACCTTTTAGGAGATTGGCATCCTTATAAGCCTCGAGCTTGTCCGGTGCAAAATAATAATCGGAAAGACCTGAAAGCTTTTTAACCGTCTTAACATCCCAGGTGCCCTGGAATTTAAGATTGTGAATCGTCATTATGGATTTCATATCCCTGTAGAACTCACCGGCTCTGAAGGTATCCTTCATGTATACCGGAATAAGCCCCGTCTGCCAGTCGTGACAGTGAATGATATCCGGCCTGAAATTTATAAGAGGAAGGCAGGAAAGTGCCGCCCTTGAAAAGAAGATGAACTTACCCAGGTCGTAAGCTATATCTCCGTATGGTCTGTCGCCGGAAAAGTAGGATTCATTATCAATGAAATAATACTTGATCCCGTTGTATTCCGCTTCAAGAACACCGACATAGGTGCTTTCACCGTTGAAGTCCATGTAGAAATGCGTAACGTATTTCATCATGTCCTTGTATTCCTGATGCATACACATGTATTTTGGTATCATTACCCTGACATCGAAATATCTTTTGTCAAAGCAAGCAGGCAACGAACCCACCACATCGGCTAATCCTCCTGTTTTAATAAAAGGTACCGCCTCCGATGCAATATAAAGCACATTTTTCATAAGATCCCTCCGATCTGTGTGTTGGCTTTAAGCTCCCCCGCAAGCCTTTTCATTTCTCTGGCATTTTCCTTAACCGCGTCGGTAACTTCGGCTCCCGATAAGAGTCTGGATAATTCCATAACCACTTCTTCGCCTTCCAGTTCCTTTAACGAGGTTTTTGTACGCCCGTTCTCAACCTGTTTTTCAATAAGAAAATGATGATCCCCCATTGCGGCTATCTGCGGAAGATGCGTAATGCAGATGACCTGATGCCTTCGTGATAGCTTAACAAGACTTTCCGATACCTTCTGCGCCGTGCGCCCGCTTATGCCCTCATCTATCTCATCGAATATCAGCGTATCAATACTGTCCGAATCAGCCAGGACAGTTTTTATCGCCAACATTATCCTGGAAATCTCGCCGCCACTCGCAACTTCGTTTATGGGCTTTAGCGCTTCTCCCGGATTGGTTGATATCATAAACTGTACTTCGTTATAGCCATTTATAGTATAACATGTATCGTCCTTTGTTACACTAATTTCGAATTCAACATTTAAAAAATTAAGATCGATCAATGCATTTTTTAATTTTTCCGAAAGCTCACCGGCACCTTTTTTCCTGATGGAGTCCAGCTTTCCGGCCAGTTTAGCAAGATATTCCGATTCCTTATCGATTTTTTCCTTAAGCGCGGCTACGATCCCCTCGTGATCCTCGAGCTCACCCAGAAGCTCCTTCTTTTCTTCAAGAGAATCATTTATACTGCCGATATTATTTCCGTATTTGGATTTAAGCCGGTTTATGAGATCCAGGCGCTCTGAAACAGCCGTAAACTCTTCTTCCGAAAAGTCCAGAGATTCAAGATAGCTTTCGAGATCCTTGTTTACATCGCTCAATAAGCCTTCGACCTCAAGTAACGATGAATGTATCTCTCCTGCCCCCTGATCCAGATCCCGAACCTCCGATATACTTCTTAAAGCTCTTGAAAGCTGCTCGGATGCCGACTGCGACGAGCCGGAAAGATAGGCAACCCCTTCCGAAACCGCCTCTTTTATCTTCTGAGAGCTGTTCATCCTCCCAAAGCTCTCTTCAAGATCTTCATCCTCGCCCTCCTTGAGAGCTGCCTCCTCGATCTCACGTATCTCATATCTTAAAAGATCCGCTTCTCTCTCTCGTTCGGCCGGATTCATATCAAGGCCTTCAAGTTTTTCAACCAGCTCTCTGTGGCTTGCATAATGAGTGCGATAGTCATCAAGTACTTTTTCGATCTCTTCTCCGATATAACTGTCCAAAAGCTTTAAATGGTTTTTCTTGTACATAAGAGACTGGTGCTCATGCTGCCCGTGAATATCGATCAGGAGCGATGACAGGTTTTTTACGGTTGAAACCGTGACCGTCTCATCATTGATCTGAAAAATACTCCGACCGTTTTTTATCCGTCTGGAGATTATCAGATTGTCCTCGTCCTCCAGGGTAACACCGGCCTCTTTAATCTTTTCCACCTCATCTTCGCTCTCGGGAATAAAGACCATTTCGATCAGTGCTCCCTTTTCCGGATCCCTTACGATATCGGTTTTGGCACGTCCCCCCAGGGCAAGCCCTAAAGCCCCGATAATAAGTGATTTTCCGGCTCCCGTTTCTCCGGAAAAAACATTCAGGCCGGATCCGAATTCTACCTTTGCCTCATCAATAAGTGCAAGGTTTTTTACCTGTAAACTGTATAACATATGTCTCCTTTTCTACACGTCAAAAGAGAACCCCTTTATATCACAACAATTCCTCTATCTTCTTTTTGACCTGATCCACATCCTTCGGAGATCTTAGTGCACACATTATGGTATCGTCTCCGGCAATGGATCCCACAACCTCGGGAAGATCCATATTATCCAGTGCTGCTGCCACTGCCATTGCCATTCCGGATATGGTTTTTATAACAAGGATATTTGTGGCAACGGATACCTCTCTGGTCCCCTCCCTCAGAACCTTCTGATATTGTGCTCCAAAATCCTGCTGACCGTTAGGTGAGATCAGATAATGCGCTTTGTTGTCACTTCCGATCTTTTTAACAAGATTCAGCTCTCTTATATCTCTGGACACGGTGGCCTGGGTTACGTTAAAGCCGCATTCCTTTAAACGGTTTGCAAGTTCATCCTGTGTATCTATATTTTCGTTTTTTATCAGCTCGATTATCTTGTTCTGTCGCTCTTTTTTCATTTTACACTACCATCCTTATGCTCTGAATTTGTTTGATAATGCTGTCAAAAAGCTCCCCTCATTTATCCTGACGATCTTTGTAACATGATCGCTTTTCTTTATCTCCACACAATCCGTACTGTCTATCCTGACAGACAGTCTGCCGTCAAAGTTGACATCCGTATTGTCATCATTCACCCTGATGTTTATGATATCCCTGTCCGAAAGCACAATACTTCTGGTATTTAAAGTATGAGGACAGATGGGGGTTATACAGGTGATCTTTGACATCGGTTCAATGATGGGCCCTCCCGCCGAAAGAGAATATCCGGTTGAGCCCGTAGGCGTACAGATTATAATACCGTCCGCCGTAAAAGGACTTAAGAAGCTGTTGTTTACCCACACTCCGTATTCCACCACTCTTAACGGACCCCGTCGGTTAACCACGACATCATTTATTGCCGTACTTCTGCCCTTTATATCGCCGTTTTTATCAGTGATGGTGCCGCAGAGCATCATTCTTTCTTCAACGACATAATTCCCCTCTATCAGCTGCTTAAACGCGTGATCTAAATTATCAAGCTCCACGTCCGCAAGGAAACCCATTTTCCCCACGTTAACACCAAGTATCGGAATATCGAGTTCCTCCGTATCCCTGGCTGCATCTATTATGGTCCCGTCACCTCCGACAACAATGACACAATCCGTGTCCTTCGGAATGGAGTTTGGATCCGTATAGGCTCCGTTTATGACGGTTTTATGATGTGAATTGAATTTTACCTCCATCCCCAGGGCAGTTAACCCCTCCTTAATATGGTTGGTAACCTTCATTCCTTTATCTCTGTCGGAATTTGTGATAATAAAAAACTTATTCATTTAATTCCCCATGCGCCCGATCCGTAACCTCTTCTATGATACCGTCACCAACGGGCGTCGTTTCGTTTTTCTTTAAGTACATCAAATACTCTATATTTCCCTTGGGCCCTTTTATCGGAGAATGATCCAGTCCCGCAACATGAAAGCCCGCATTTTCGGCATAGCCGAATACATCCTTTATAACCTCTTTATGAACTTCAATATCTCTTACAACACCGTTCTTTCCGACCTTTTCTTTCCCCGCTTCAAACTGTGGCTTTATAAGACAGACCATCTCGGCTGCAGAGGATAAGAGACTGTATGCCACAGGAAGAATGATCGACAGCGAAATAAACGATACGTCACAGGACGCGAAATCCGGTTCGTCCGAAATCTCCTCTGTTGTAAGATAGCGGAAATTGGTCTTTTCCATACAGACAACCCGATCATCGTTTCTTAATTTCCAATCCAGCTGTCCGTTTCCGACATCCACGCTGTATACCTTTGCCGCACCATTCTGAAGCATACAATCCGTAAAGCCTCCGGTTGAAGCACCAATGTCTATACAGCATTTCCCTTTAAGGTCTATGGGAAAGCAGGCCATAGCCTTTTCAAGCTTCAGCCCTCCGCGACTGACATATTTAAGCGGATTTCCCTTATATTCGATCTGAACCTCTTCGGAAAAGGACGAGCCCGGTTTGTCTTCTCTCTGACCGTCTACAAAAACCTCTCCCGCCATTATCGAGCGTCTGGCTTTCTCTCTGGAATCGAAAAACCCCCGCTCCACCAACATTATATCAAGTCTTTTTTTCATATTCCAATATAATCCAGTATTTTTGTTACAATAGAATCTGCATCTATGCCTATATCATGCTTTAAGATATCCACATTTCCATGCTCAACGTATTCATCCGGAATGGCGATATTGATAAGCCTGTTTTCCGGCACTTCTTTATCCAGTATGGTCCTTACGGCAGAGCCGAAGCCTCCCGAATAGACATTTTCTTCCATGGTTACGACAAGTCTGTTTCCCTCAGCCGCTTTTTTTACCATTTCCTCATCTATGGGCTTAATAAACCTTGCATTTACCATTCCCGCATCGATTCCCTTTTCCTTAAGGATTTCTCTTACTTCAACTGCAGTCTCAACCATTGAACCAACTGCTAAAAGTATAACATCCTTACCGTCATACAAGGTCTCGCATTTTCCTTCCCTTACGATCTCCCTTTTATCCGCAAAGCCGTCATAGGCTTCTCCTCTGGGATATCTTATGGCTACCGGCGAGTCCATATTTACTGCGAATTTCAGCATATCCGAAAGCTCCCATTTATTTTTGGGGGCCATAACAGTCATATTAGGTATGGAAGAAAGATATGACAGATCAAAGATGCCCTGATGCGTCTCACCATCTGCTCCGACTATACCTGCCCTGTCTATCGCAAAGATAACATGAAGATTCTGAATACATACATCATGCAGTATCTGATCGTAAGCTCTCTGAAGGAAGGACGAATAGATGGCAACAACGGGGATCATCCCTCCGGCCGAAAGCCCTGCCGCAAAGGTTACAGCGTGTTCTTCCGCTATCCCCACATCGAAAAACCTGTCAGGATAAAGCTTACTGAACCGTGTAAGCCCTGTCCCGTCCGGCATTGCCGCACTGATGGCACAAACCCTGTCATTTCTCGAACCGAGCTTTATCATTACCGTGGAAAATACATCTGTATATGCAGCCTTTGGCTTATTTTTAAGAGGAAGCCCCGTCTCTATATCGAAGGGCTCCGTACCGTGGAAACGGGCCGGATGCCTTTCGGCAGGTGCATAACCCCTTCCCTTCTTCGTACGCACGTGAATGATGACAGCGTGATTTATACGCTTTGCTTCGTTTATCATCTTGCACATGGCATTAACATCATGGCCGTCAACGGGCCCCAGATAGGTGATGCCCATATCCTCAAAAAACATTCCGGGTACAAAGAGCTGCTTTATCGAACTCTTATACCTCTTAAGCCCTTCAACCACCTGAGCTCCCTGAGGCATCTTAACCAGTGTTTTCTGCAGCTTTATCTTAAAGTCCTGATACCCCTCGGCCGTTCTTATACCCTGAAGATACTTGGATATTCCGCCTACATTTTCAGATATGGACCTGTCATTATCATTAAGGATTATTATATAGTTGGTATTCAGCTTTGCGGCATTGTTAAGTGCCTCGTAAGCCATACCACCGGTAAGTGCGCCGTCGCCTATAACGGAGACAACGGTGTTTTTTTCATGCTTTAAGTCACGTGCCTTAACAAGACCCAACCCCGCCGAGATCGAAGTAGAGCTGTGTCCGGTATCAAAGGCATCGCAGTCGCTCTCCCTGTGCTTAGGGAAACCGCTTAACCCATGGTACTGTCTGAGCGTTACAAAATCATCTCTGCGACCCGTTAATATTTTATGGGTATAGGACTGATGTCCCACATCAAAGATGATCTTATCCTCCGGAAGATTAAGACATAAATGCAGTGCCATAGTCAGCTCTACGGTTCCAAGATTGGAGCCCAGGTGCCCTCCGGTCACGCTGATCTTTTTAATCAAAAAGCTGCGTATTTCCTGCGCCAGCAACGCATAATCATCCGGCTTTATTTTCTTTATATCATTCGGAGCCTTTATTCTGTCAAGTATCATTATTTCTTCCTGCCGTTTAAATATATCAGAAATTCCCTGAGGAAGGTCTTATCCCCCTCAAAGCTTTCAAGAATTTCAAGAGCTTCATCCGTAAGTGCCTTTTCATCTGCCTTTGCCCGTTCAAGGCCTTTTATCGTAACATATGTTACCTTACCGTTTCTCTCATCACTTCCTATGGGTTTTCCGAGTTCCTCCTCATCCCCTTCGACATCGAGGATATCATCCCGGATCTGGAAAGCCGTACCTGTTTTTGAAGCCAGCTCTTCTGTCTTTTTTATATCGTCTTCCGACGCACCTGCAAGGATCGCACCGATCATTGCGCTGCTTTCCAGAAGACAGGCTGTCTTTTTTTCATGTATAAACAGAATATCATCAAGTGTCATTTCCTTCAGGTTCTTTTCAGCATCAACATCCACAACCTGACCGCCCAGCATTCCGTTCAATCCGGCTTTATCGCTTAAGACCTTCAGTGCTCTTATTATCTCGGAAGTTTTACCTTTATCGATATAAAAAGCCTTCAGTGCGGTTTCCGTTGCCAAATTTAAAAGACCGTCTCCGGCAAGTATCGCCATTGCCTCGCCATAGGCAACATGCGTTGTGGGATTTCCGCGTCTTAATTCGTCATTGTCCATAGCTGGGAGATCGTCGTGCACAAGGGAATAGGAATGTATCATCTCAATTGCAGCCATAAACGGCTCTACAACCCTGCCCTCTCCGCCAAAAAGCCTGTAAAACTCTCTCATGAGAATGGGTCTGATACGCTTTCCGCCAAGCTTTACGGAATAGTTCATTGCCTTTATAACGGGAGTGGTCTTTCCTTCCTCCTTCGGAAGATATGAAAAAATAATTTCTTCAGCCTCTTTTCGACGCTTATCAATCCGGTCTTTTAAATTCATCCAATCCACCCTCTTCGTTTATGGCTTTCACGCTTTTTTCAACACGGTCTATCTTGGAATTCGTGCTCTTAAGAAGTGCAATACCTTTTTCAAAATCCGCAAATGCCGTTTCTATCGGAACATCTTCATCACTCATCTTTGTGATTATTTCATCCAGCTGCTTAAAGCCCTCTTCGATAGAAAGCTCCCCGTACGGATCAGTAACCTTCTCTTTTGTCTGTGACATCTGCCTCTATCCTCCCGTTTTTAACATATATATTCAGGCTGTCCCCAATGTTTATTCCATTTACATCCTTTACCGGCAAACCGTCCTTGTCCGAAACAAATGAATAACCTCTTGACAGAGAGTTCAGCGGGGACAGGCCGTTCAGTTTCTCTGCATATATTGACTGTTTTTGTTTGGCTTTAGTAACCCTCGAGTTCATTGCTATCCTGATGGTGTTATCCTGTCCCTCAAGCTTATTTCTTGCTTTAGCCACAAGCTTATCCATCTCGGTTATAAGAGCCGTTTTCTGCCTTAAAAATCTTTGTTCTACGGCATTAAGACGCCTTTCAAAGGCGGAGTAAAGTGCACCTTTTCTGGCCTCAATACCTATCCTCTTCTCTTTAAGAACAGCCTCCGGAGAATTCTTTTCCAGTCTTAAACGCAGTTTTTCCGCCCTGTTTTCTGCCCTTTCAAGCTTTGCATCTATTACAGAATTTAACGCATCCCAGAATGACAATATTTCATTTTCGAAACTGTCATACTCACACACCGTCTGCTCCGCCGCTGCTGACGGTGTAGATGCCCTGAGATCTGCAACGAAATCTGCAATGGTGTGATCCGTTTCATGACCGGTCCCGGATATGATGGGGATAGGACAGTTAAAAATAGCTTCTGCCACTTCTCTTTCATTAAAGGCCCAGAGATCTTCTATCGAGCCTCCGCCCCTTCCCACTATTATAACATCGGGCTTGTAGTCCACGATCGTCTTGATTCCTTTTACAATGGACTCCTTAGCGCCGTTTCCCTGAACCAGAGCGGGATATAAAATTATCTCAATATAGGGATTTCTTCTTTTCGAAACATTTATAATGTCTTTTACAGCCGCTCCCGTCGGTGCAGTGATAACGCCCAGACGTTTAACGTACTTAGGAATGGGTTTCTTATACATTTCGTCAAACATACCCATTTCTTCAAGCTCGTTTTTCAGCTCCTCGAATTTTTCGTACAGCTCTCCTACGCCGTCACGTTTTATTTTCTCGGCATATATCTGATATTTTCCATTCGCTTCGTATACGGTGATACTTCCGGTGACGGTTACTTCCTGACCGTTTTCAAGCTTGAATTTTAACAATCCGGCATTTGAACCGAACATTATTCCCGATAATTGGGATCTTGAATCTTTTAAGGTAAAATAGATATGACCTGATGAATGATACTTGACATTAGATAATTCACCCTTAACACTTACGTTGTCAAGAGCCGGATCTTTACCCAATAATTTTTTGATATAAGTATTTATCTGATAGACTGAATATGCCATTATTCATCTGCAACCTTTGCAAGGATCGCGTTGACAAAAGAACCCGCTCCATCCTGACCGAATTTTTTTGCGAGCTCAACAGCTTCATTTATAGCCACTTTAACGGGAATATCCTCATCAAAGAGGATCTCGTAAAAGGACAGCCTGAGCACTGCAAGTTCAACCTTGCCCATTCTGTCGGTTTTCCATTTATCAGCCTTTTCATCGATGAGATTATCTATCTCCGATTTTTTCTCCAGTATCTTAGCGGACTTCTGCTCTATATAAGCGCGGTCTTCATCGTCCGCCGGCTTTTCCATATTTTCAAAATACAGCCGCGTCTCATTCGGCATTTCTTCTGTACTGTTAAATTCCGACATAAAGATCAGAATAAAAATATGCTCCCTGAGCATGCTCCTGCTCATTTTTTTTGCACTCATGAATGGGCTGTTCCTTCCATCTCTATATTTGCAACTCTGATATTGACTCTTTCAACCTTAAGCTCGGTCATGGTCTCAATAGCTACTTTTACCTTTTCCTGAACTCTTTGTGAAACCTCGGGAATGGATTTTCCGTAGGACACATTGATAACGATATCCGCTCTGACTATGTTGTCCTTTACCTCAACCTTAACGCCTCTGTTATGTGATTTCGATTTCATACCCACATAGCCCATTATGGTTTTCCCTATACCGCCCTCCATTGTGGATACGCCTTCTACTTCGCCTGCGGCAAGGGCTGCTATGACGGCAACTACATCATCTGCGATCCTGACATCACCCATTTCCCTGTGATTGATGACAAGGACATTTTCCTTTGATATTTCCTTAGACATATCTGACCTCCATAAGCGATATAGTGTTCAAAAGGGGTAAACAACCATAAAAACCTTTTATCAAGTATAAACCATATATAATTTAATGGCAAACCAAAACTACACGTTAAATGTAAGGGTATATTCCATATTATCCCTTTTGTAATTGGCACTGGTCACGCCTTCGTAGAATTCAAAAAGACGGTTTCCCTCCAAAAGCTCCGCAACAAACTCTTCATATACATCCTTATTACTGCACTTAATGGTAAATGTAGGCGTCCCGTTCATTCTGTACTTATTAAACAGCCTGTGAAGCTTGTCAAGATCCACCGAAGTAAAGTATGCATCTTCTTTCACGTAGTAATACTGATCAAGCGAGGTGCATTCAGGAACGGGTGCCGGCGATGATATAAGATGAGTATTGAATAGTATCTCGTCATTTGCACCAAAATAGTTATAGTTTATTTTCTCTCTTTGCGTTCCGCTTACTATATCAAGATAAGAAGCATCTCCCCAGGTGGCATCCACAAAGCAATAGGTTCCGTTCATCCTGACCAGGTTCCATGAATGGTTATCGTTGTTGGCCCTTCCGTATACCAGTGTGCAGAATACTCCCATCCTGTCCAGCAGATATTTCATAGCCATGGAATACCCCTGACAAACGGAACGTCCGTAGAGAAATACAGATACTATATTCTGATTGTCCTCCACATTACTGTCGTAATCCGTGTGGCCTACAATATAGTCATAGGCAAATTTAACCTTTTTGTATTCATCATCCGTTTCGGGTGCTTCTTTTAAAATATCGTTAACCTTTGCTTCTATCGCATCTTCTCTTAATCGTCTTTCGTCTTCATCAACCGAATACCTTCCGGTGATACCCAAACGGGTGATCTCCTCTCCCCGTTTTGTCACAGTGATCTTATAGCCATATACGTAGAAGATCTCGGGATGATCGAGCATAACATAGTTAAAGCATTTATCCACGACCTCAGTATTAAAGGTTGCAAGCTCGACATTTTCACTCATCTGCATAAAGCAGTTAAATATCTGAAGATATACCTTTTTCTCATCAGCATTCAGAAGTGAGAAGCAATAATTCTTCTCATCAGAGTATTCATACGAGGCTCCGTCTTCGGAAGCAGTCTCGCCTTCTTTTTTATCTTTATCTTCTTTATCTTCTTTATCCGAAGGCTCTGACTCACCCTCTTCGGTAACTACCTCTTTGTCATAATAGGTATTATTGCTGAGGTCAAAGCCTGCTACCTTTCCCGACCCGACTTCAAATCTCGCCCAGGGATCGAAATCCTCTTCATCTATCTCGGTTTCTTCTTCCTGGACCATCTCAGTCAGCGGAGTTTCACTGCCTTCCATCCCCAGCTCACCCTTAAGCTCAGAGGCAAGCTCCTCAACAGGAGCACAACCGCTGAAAAACAGAGCCGCCGTCAAAAGCAGCATCACTATCAGAATTCCGGTTTTAGTTTTCGCTGAATTCTTCCAATTCAAGTCCTTCATTCCTGTCTAAGGTCATGCCTATGCTCCAGGCATTGACAAACAACAACAACGGATTGCCTTTAAGATCGCGGATCTTTTTCATATCGGAAGTACCTACGATCTCATCTATATCAATATCCTTATTCTTGATCCATCTTATATGCTCATAGGGCAGATTCTCCAGAATTATATCTACCCCGTATTCATTTTTCAGTCTGTATTTAAGTACTTCAAACTGCAGGACACCGACAACACCGACGATATTTTCCTCCATTCCGAAATTAGACTCCTGGAATATCTGGATCGCGCCCTCCTGTGCTATCTGCATTACGCCTTTGACATACTGCTTTCTCTTCATGGTATCAACCTGACGGACTCTCGCAAAGTGCTCAGGTGCAAAGGTGGGGATACCTGCGAAGCGGCATTTATCATTCGGCATACAAAGTGTATCTCCAATGGAATATATACCGGGATCAAAAATACCGATGATATCCCCGGCATAAGCCTCATCCACGATATGCCTCTCGTCGGCCATCATCTGCTGAGGCTGCGAAAGCCTGACTTCCTTTTCTCCCTGAACATGATAAACATCCATTCCGGCTGTGAATTTTCCGGAGCAGATCCTCATAAATGCTACCCTGTCTCTGTGTGCCTTATTCATATTGGCCTGTATCTTAAATACAAAAGCCGAAAAGCTGTGCTCTACCGGATCTATGATCCCGACATCCGATTCCCTCGGAAGCGGTGACGAGGTCATCTTAAGGAAATGCTGAAGAAATATCTCAACACCGAAATTCGTAAGAGCAGAACCGAAAAACACAGGTGAGAGCTTTCCATGATCTACCCTGTCCTGATCGAATTCCTCGCTTGCCCCGTCCAAAAGCTCTATTTCAGATAAAAGTGTTTCTTTTGCATCTTCACCGATTATTGAACCGGCTTCATCGGAATTTAAGTCCACCTCAGTCTGATGGCCTTCACGAGTACCCTTCTGGGTATCCGAATAAACCACCACCTTTTTGGAAGCTCTGTCATATACTCCTTTAAAACCCTTACCGGAGCCGATGGGCCAGTTTATTGGGCAGGTGTATATTCCAAGCTCCTTTTCTATCTGATCCAGAAGCTCAAAGGTATCCATGGCATCTCTGTCCATCTTATTGATAAAGGTAAATACAGGGATCCCTCTTCTGCCGCAAACCTTAAAAAGCTTTCTGGTCTGGGCCTCCACACCCTTACTTCCGTCTATTACCATAACCGCACTGTCTGCAGCCATGAGTGTTCTGTACGTATCCTCGGAAAAGTCCTGATGTCCGGGTGTATCAAGTATGTTAATGCAACAATCTCCGTAATTAAATTGCAGTACTGAGCTGGTTACGGAAATTCCTCTTTCTTTTTCTATATCCATCCAGTCCGATACCGCATGACGGGCCGTAGCCTTTCCCTTAACGGAACCGGCAAGATTTATCTGACCTCCGTAAAGCAGAAACTTCTCTGTCAGGGTGGTCTTACCTGCATCCGGGTGGGAGATTATCGCAAAAGTTCTTCTTTTTAATATTTCTTTCTTTAGATCAGCCACTTAAAGTACACTTTCTCCTTCCAACGAACTTGCACTGACACCGAGATGCGCACATACCGTTTGTGCCATATCGGCATAAGTCCTTCTGGTATGAAGGTTTTCCGGCGTAATGCCTTTTTTATAAAGCAGAAGGGGTACGTATTCTCTTGTATGATCGGTACTGGCTTTATAGGCCGGATCGCAGCCGTGATCTGCAGTGATGAGAAGCAGGTCATCCTCCCGAAGCGCTTCCATTATGCGCGGAAGCTGACTGTCAAAATACGAAAGGGCCTTTGCATAGCCGTCTATATCCCTCCTGTGTCCGTAGAGCATATCAAAATCCACAAGATTGGTAAACAACAAGCCGTTAAATTCGGTATTCATATAATCAATGGTCTTTTCTATACCTTCTTCGTTACCGGAGGTATAAACAAAATCCGTAATTCCGCGTCCTGCAAATATATCATGTATCTTGCCTACTCCTATAACCTTCCTGCCGGATCTTTTTATAAGATCGAGCATCGTAGGCTTAGGCGGCTCGAGCGAAAAATCATGTCTGTTCGAGGTTCTGGTGAAATTACCGTTCTTCCCGATAAAGGGACGGGCTATGACTCTTCCTACTCCGTATTTTCCTTTAAGTATCCTGCGGGCTATCCTGCAGTATTCATAAAGATCCTCCAAAGGAACCACATCCTCGTGTGCAGCGATCTGAAATACAGAATCCGCCGAAGTATATACTATAAGGTCTCCGGTGTGAATATGCTCATCACCGTACTCCTTTATTACCTCTGTTCCGGAAGCAGGCTCGTTACAAAGTACCTCTCTCCCGGTTGCCTCCTTAAAAGGCTCCAATACCTCATCCGGAAAACCGTTCGGGAAGGTGGGAAGCGGCGCGGGTGTTATAAGACCTGCTATCTCCCAGTGACCTATTGTCGTATCTTTTCCCATAGAGCTCTCGGCGCATTTACCGTAAACCCCCTTTGGCGTTGCAACGGGAGTACCGCAGCCTATTCCGTCTATATTGAAAAGTCCTAAATCTGCCATATTGGGGACGTTGAAATATTCACTTTGAGAACAGCTTTTAAATGTATTTACCCCCACATCTCCAAAGGAGGCAGCATCGGGAAGCTCTCCCACGCCTGCGCTGTCTAAGACTATTACGATCGCTCTTTTATTATCCATGTTTTTACCTTTTTACCATATCACATAGGCTGTGGCATAGGTAAGACCTGCACCGAAGCCACAAAGTATGTATTTCTCTCCTTTTTTAAGAAGTCCTTTTTTGTTATACATATCCATTATAGTGGGTATGCTGGCTGCCGAGATATTTCCGACTTCGCTCATGTTTACGGGAAACTTTTCCATCGGCTGCTTTAAAAACTTCGCAACGGTTTCAAGTATCCTGATATTTGCCTGATGAAGGAAATATTTATCAATATCATCGGGTTTAACGCCCAACGGATCAAGGATCTCATGTATACTTTCGGGAACCTTACGACAGGCAAATTTGAAAACCTCCTGTCCGTCCATATAGGTGTACTTTCCTGCAGGAGAATCCAGATGACCCCAGGGATTGTCGAGCGGCCTTCCTCCTGCAGTAAGGGTGTCTCCCCTTTCTCCATCTCCACGGGCCATAATGGCCTCGATCCCGCCTTCTTCGTTATCATCTACAGCCTTTAAAATAAAGGCTCCCGCACCGTCTCCGAAAAGCACGGCCGTTCTTCTGTCTGTCCAGTCCATCATCTTTGAAAGTGTTTCCGCACCCATTACAAGTGCCAGCTTTGATTTACCGGAACGAATGTAGGAATCTGCTATATCCATCGAGTAGATACAGCCCGCACAACCGATGTTTATCTCTATGGTGCGCGCCTTTTCGGCTCCTATAGCCTTCTGTACCTGACAGGCGGTATTGGGATAAAGGTAATCTCCTGATACCGTAGCAACGATTATGAGATCTATATCCTTCGGATCGACTCCGGCGTTTTCTATGGCATTTAATGAAGCCTTTATACTTAAATCAGTAGTTGACTCATCAACTGAAATATGCCTTGTTGCAATGCCTGTTCTTTTTCTGATCCATTCGTCGGATGTATCCATTATTTGGGCCAGGTCATCATTTGTAACCACTTTTTCAGGCAGATAATGTCCTGTGCCGATAATTTTTGTTTTCATATTTATAAGTCTCCGGGCCATTTAAAATTGTCTGAATCGGTTATAACGCTGCTCTAAAAGCATTCCCGGCGTCATGGCGGAATATTTCTCGATAAATGACGAGATATTTTCCCTCATATACGCACCGATCTCCACGATGGTGTCTTCACTGGCTCCACCGTATTCGGGAATGATCTTCTCCACAACCTTTAATTTGTAAAGATCATCTGCAGTTATACACATTACACCCGCTGCCTCTTCTGCTCTGTTTCCGTCCTTCCACAGAATCGTTGCAAAGCCTTCGGGCGAAAGAATGGAATATGTTGCATTTTCCATCATCCAAACCTCATTGCCTACTGCAAGAGCAAGGGCTCCGCCACTTCCGCCTTCACCTATCATAAGCGAAAGAATGGGTGTCTTTAAGGTGGACATTTCATAAAGGTTTCTTGCTATTGCCTCACCCTGTCCGTTTTCTTCGGCCTCAACACCCGGAAAAGCACCGGGAGTATTAACGAAGGTTACGACAGGCCGTTTGAATTTCTCAGCCTGTTTCATAAGACGAAGAGCCTTTCTGTATCCTTCGGGAGACGGCATACCGAAATTCCTCTTTTTGCATTCAGCCATATCGTGACCTTTTTCCACGCCTATGACCGTAACGCTTTTTCCGTTGAGAGTTGCTATGCCTCCGACAATACAGCGGTCATCGCTGAAATATCTGTCTCCATGA
The DNA here is from genome assembly GCA_024691015.1 of Lachnospiraceae bacterium. GTDB lineage: Bacteria > Bacillota > Clostridia > Lachnospirales > Lachnospiraceae > NK4A144. The sequence goes on along the minus strand of JAILOD010000035.1, from coordinate 3,482 downwards.
AGCTCGATAAAGTCATCGAAAACCTCGTTTATATATGAGAGAGCGGAAGGACGCGCAAGATCTCTTACCGCGTGAACCTTTTCCCAGGCTGAAAGACTGCTTTCCTCCGGATTCTCTACTATACTTACATTTACCTTTGAATCTTCATCACCGCTCTTGTAGGTGTTGTTATTCATTTTTATAAGCTTGTAAAGAGTTTCCTTTAAATCGTCTCTCTCTACTATGGCATCTACAAAGCCATGCTTTTTAAGAAATTCCGCTCTCTGGAAGCCATCGGGAAGACGCTGTCCCAATGTCTGCTCTATTACTCTGGGACCCGCAAATCCGATAAGCGCTCCGGGCTCCGAAAGGATGATATCTCCAAGCATTGCAAAGCTTGCGGTAACTCCTCCGGTGGTAGGATCCGTGAGAACCGGTATGTAGAGAAGACCCGCATCGGAATGCCTCTTTACTGCTGCCGCCGTCTTTTCCATCTGCATAAGAGAGATAATACCCTCCTGCATTCTGGCACCTCCGGAACACACAAACATTATGACCGGGAGCTTCAGTTCTGTAGCCTTTTCGAAAGCACGTGCTACCCTCTCGCCCACAACATGTCCCATTGAACTCATGAGAAAACGGGCATCACAGATCCCGAGTATTGCTTCCTCACCGAAGATCCTGCATTTTCCGACCGTAACTGCCTCGGTAAGACCTGTCTTGGCTCTGGCATCCGCAAGCTTTTCTTCATAGCCCGGAAAATCCAGAGGATTGGCCGTTGTCAGATCCTCAAAAAGCACCTCAAAGGAATCCTTATCAGCTACCATTTTTATCCTGTTTTTTGTACGAATTCTGTAATAGTAGCCGCAGAAGGTACATATATAATTGTTATTGACAACATCACCTTTTTCCGCTCTTCTTCCGCAGGAAGGACAGACTATATAGTCAGGTGCCTCCTTACCGGAATCGTTTCTCATAAAAAGATCGGTAAACTTCATTTTTCTTTCCTCTTTTTAAATTGTTGCTTATATTATGATTATTTAAAGCTATCAGGCTTTGCCTATCGCAAAGGTAAGCTCTGCCTCGGCTGCCACCTTGTCTCCCACATAAGCCTTGGCAGCGCCTATGCCTATAGGTCCTTTGATATTTATGATCTCTGTTTCAAGCCTTAAAACATCTCCGGGAACAACCTTTTCTCTGAAACGTGCCTTGTTTATAGCCGCAAAATAAGCGGTACGTCCTTTAAATTCAGGGTCGGACAGAATGGCAACTGCTCCGGTCTGAGCCAGTGCCTCAATGATAAGAACACCCGGCATTACGGGCTCTGACGGAAAATGTCCCGCAAAGAAGGGCTCGTTGTAGCTTACGCATTTTTTCCCTACCGCCTTTTTTCCGAGCTCAAGCTCCTCGATGGTATCTATGAGCATAAAGGGCTGACGGTGAGGGATTATATCCATTATTTCTTTAGCTGTCATTATCGCCATGATTTAATCCTCCCTGTATTTCTTAACCAGAAGTGTTGCGTTATGTCCGCCGAAGCCCAGAGAATTTGAAAGAGCATATTCAACCTCTTCCTCATAAGGCTCCTTGCAGTAATTAAGGTCCATCTCCTCATCCGGAGTTGTGTAACCTAAAGTCTTATGTATATAGCCATCCGTTATGGTCTTTACACAGGTAATGAACTCAACTGCACCTGCTCCTCCCAGGAGGTGGCCTATCATGGACTTGGTTGAATTGATCTTTATATCATAGGCATGGTCTCCGAAAAGCTTCTTGATCGCTCTGGTCTCAAACAGATCATTATGATGCGTGCCGGTTCCATGTGCGTTTATGTATTTGATATCCTCTAATTTAAGTCCCGCATCCTTTACGGCGAGCTCCATTGACTTTGCCGCTCCCGATCCGTCTTCGATGGGAGAGGTTATATGATATGCATCCGATGAACAACCGTAGCCGGCTACCTCGGCGTAGATATGAGCACCTCTCTTTTTTGCATGCTCAAGCTCTTCAAGAATAACGATACCGCTGCCTTCACCCATAATAAAGCCGCTTCTGTTCTTATCAAAGGGAAGTGAACACTTATCGGGATCTTCAACACTCGATACTGCAGTAAGCTGTGTGAAGCCTGCCAGTGATACCGGTGTTATGGTATATTCCGTTCCTCCGGCAACCATCATATCGGTGTCACCGTACTGAACGGCTCTGAAGGCATCTCCTATACAGTTGGTACCTGTTGCACAGGCTGTAACAACGTTTGTGCTCTTTCCTCTTAATCCATACATTATAGCTACATTTCCCGCAGCCATATTTGATATCATGGACGGAATGAACAGAGGATTAACATATCTCGGTCCCCTCTCGTTGTATCTTACGACCTCTCTCTCGGCACAGGCAAGTGCTCCGATACCGCTTCCGATACAGGTTCCTATATTAAAGGGATCCTCCTTTGTAAGATCCAGTCCGGAATCATCAAGCGCCTCCTTTGATGCGGCTACTGCCAGCTGTGCAAAGCCTTCCATACGCCTGGCCTGTTTTGCATCCATATAATTCTTGGGATCAAAGCCCTTTACTTCGGCTCCGATCTTACAGGAAAACTCCGAAACATCAAATCTTGTTATGGGTGCAAAGCCATGCTTTCCTTCTTTAACGCTCTTCCAGAATTCATTTACCGAAAGACCTATAGGAGTAATCGCCCCCATTCCGGTTACTACAACTCTTCTCATAATAATCCTCCTTAGTGCATACCGCCGTTTACTTCTATTACCTGTCCCGTTATATATCCTGCTTCATCAGAAGCGAGGAAAAGAACCGTGTTTGCAATATCGTCCACCTCTCCCGCACGCTTAAGCGGCACCGTGGAGAGGATGCCTTCTTTAACCTTATCGGATAAAACCTCTGTCATCTCGGTCTGTATGTACCCGGGAGCAATAGCATTTACGGTAACGCCCTTTCCTCCGAGCTCTTTTGCCGCAGCCCTGGTAAGACCGATAACACCGGCCTTTGATGCAGAATAATTAGCCTGTCCGGCATTACCGATTATACCGGAAATGGAAGAAATGTTTATGATCCTTCCACCCTTGTTTTTTATCATATACCTGCAAAAATGTCTCATTGTATTGAAGGTTCCCTTGAGGTTTGTGCTTATTACCGCATCAAAATCCTCCTCCTTCATTGCCATCAGAAGCGTATCCTTTGTGATGCCGGCATTGTTGACCAGAACATCAAGCTTTCCGAGCCTTCCGATAATGTCGCCCGCTGCCTGTTCAACCGCTTTAAAATCTGCTACGTCAAACTGCATGGTCTCTCCGTCACCTCCGGCGTCCTTTATTTCCTTAAGAGCCTCTTCGGCAGCAGCCGCGGAATGCGCATAATTCAGTATCGTATAATATCCTGCCTTTGCGAGGCTTATGGCTATCTGTCTTCCTATTCCTCTGCCTGCTCCGGTTACAAGTGCTGTTTTCTTATCCATATTTCCCCCTTTACCTTGCTGCCTTTATGGTCTT